>JAOULU010000360.1 GCA_029881855.1 Nitrosomonas sp.
AGTTGAAGTTGGCACGGACGTGAAATCGCTACAAGTGGATGACCATGTAATCCCACTCTACACGCCAGAATGTCTCGAATGTAAGTTTTGCCTTTCGCCAAAAACCAACCTTTGTCAGGCCATTCGAAGCACACAAGGACGCGGTTTAATGCCTGATAGCACGTCACGTTTTTCGTTAAATGGTAAACCTATTTACCATTATATGGGTACATCAACATTTTCAAACTACACCATCGTTCCTGAAATAGCATTAGCCAAAATTCGTAAAGACGCGCCATTTGATAAAGTTTGCTATATTGGTTGTGGTGTAACAACGGGTATTGGCGCTGTCCTATTTACAGCCAAGGTAGAAGCAGGTAGCACTATAGCAGTATTTGGTCTTGGTGGTATTGGGCTAAACGTTATTCAAGGTGCAAAGATGGTGGGCGCTGATAAAATCATTGGCATTGATATCAATCCCAAACGTGAAGTAATCGCACGTCAATTTGGTATGACTGATTTTATTAATGCGTCAGAAGCGCCTGATATTGTTGATGCTGTTATACAGTTGACTGATGGTGGTGTCGACTACAGCTTTGAATGTATTGGTAATACCCAGGTTATGCGCCAAGCTCTCGAATGTACCCACAAAGGCTGGGGACGCAGCATTATTATTGGTGTCGCTGAAGCTGGCGCTGAAATTAGTACCCGTCCATTCCAATTGGTCACTGGGCGCAAATGGGAGGGGACTGCATTTGGTGGCGCACGTGGACGAACGGATGTACCCAAGATTGTTGACTGGTATATGCAAGATAAAATTAATATCGATTCATTAATTACCCATACACTAAAACTAGAAGATATTAACGAGGGCTTTAATCTGATGAAGTCTGGTGAGTCGATACGTTCAGTTGTTATCTATTAAACATGACTACGTTAGAAACACGCAATCAGCATAGCTGTTTTGGTGGCTGCCAGGGTTTTTATAAACACCATTCAGAAACTATTGGCTTACCCATGAATTTTTCTGTCTATCAGCCGCCTCAAGCACAATCTAACGCTGTACCCACACTATTCTTTTTAGCAGGGCTGACTTGTACTGAAGAGACTTTTATGATTAAAGCAGGTGCGCAACGCCTTGCGGCCGAATATGGACTAATGCTTGTGACAATGGATACTAGTCCACGCCAAACTGGCATTCCAGGTGAAACTGATGACTGGGATTTTGGTTCAGGTGCAGGATTTTATATTGATGCCACTATCGCGCCCTGGTCAAATCACTACCAGATGGAAAGCTACATCACCACTGAATTAAAAGAAATAATTGCGCAACATTTCCCCGCTGACATTAACCATATTGGAATTTTTGGTCATTCAATGGGCGGACATGGTGCTTTAACATTAGGGTTGCGTCACCCGGAGTTATATCGGTCTGTTTCGGCGTTTGCACCTATATCTGCGCCAGGTCGATGCCCTTGGGGACAAAAAGCATTCACACATTACTTAGGTGAGAATCAAGAAATTTGGCGCCAACACGACACAGTTGCATTGCTTGAAGACGGCAAACGTACTTCTGAATTACTTATCGATCAAGGACTTGGCGATCAATTTCTATCCGAACAACTTTATCCTAATTTGCTTGAAGACACCTGCAAGAAAACCGGGCAGAAACTCATACTACGCTATCACAAAGACTACGATCATGGTTACTATTTCATTAGTACTTTTATAGCAGACCATTTAAAACATCACCATAAGCTATTAACATAAATTATGTTAGTTTAATGACATTAATTAACCACATAATAAAGTATTCATTTGTAGCCTCTCGACTAAACATGCTAGCGCTTTGCCACGATGACTTAATTGATTTTTTTGCACCGAAGCAAGCTGAGCAGCCGTTTTATCCAAGCTGGGTAAATAAAAATAGGGGTCATACCCAAAACCACCTTCCCCTTTGGGCTC
>JAOULU010000361.1 GCA_029881855.1 Nitrosomonas sp.
AGCCAACATATGCAGCACCTTGGGTACTGATGAATGCATGCGCGTTCCAGCACCAGCAGCAAGTATTACAATGTTTAATTTAGGCACAATAAAGAACCTTGTTTGGTGTCATTGCTAAAAATTCTATCCAACGTAAAGCATAACTGACAATACATAGATAAGAAACACATCCAGATTAAATCATTATGATTATCAACTGATTCTTAGTGATAGTCTTACATCGTCTATCAGACCAGCAATACATTCAGACATAAAAAAGGCGACAAAAAGTCGCCTTTTAATGATAATTATTACAATAACGCAATCAGTGACCGCGCTTCCGAAGCTTGGCAATAGCTGCCAGCTGTGCCGTTGCCTCAATTAATTCTGCTTGGGCACGTGCATAATCCAAATCAGATTCACGATTCTTCAATGCCTCTTCAGCAGCTTGCTTAGCTTCAATTGCCTTAGCCTCGTCAAGATCATGACTGCGTACAGCCGTATCGGCCAAAATTGTAACAATATCTGGTTGAACTTCTAACATGCCTCCAGAGACATATATCAGTTCTTCTTCTTTTAATTGTGCCTTAATACGCACCATACCCGATTTTATCTTAGTCAACATCGGTGTATGGCGGGGATAAATACCTACTTCACCCATTAATGCTGGCGCCACCATAAATTCAACGGGGCCAGAATAAATAGACTCTTCAGGACTCACGATATCAAGATGAAAAATAGTACCCATTATATTTTTCTCTAATCTTTATTGAAGTGTTTTGGCTTTTTCAACCGCTTCTTCGATACTACCAACCATATAGAATGCTTGTTCTGGTAGGTCGTCATATTCCCCAGTGACAATCCCCTTGAATCCTTTAATGGTATCTTTCAAGGATACATACTTTCCTGGCGAGCCTGTAAACACTTCCGCTACATTAAACGGTTGGGACAAAAAGCGCTGAATTTTACGTGCGCGGCTAACTGCCAACTTGTCCTCAGGAGATAGCTCATCCATTCCCAAAATAGCAATAATATCACGCAATTCTTTATAGCGCTGCAATGTTTGCTGCACTTCACGCGCTGTATTGTAATGATCCTCTCCAACAACTTGTGGGTCAAGCTGACGAGATGTTGAGTCGAGCGGATCAACCGCAGGGTAAATACCTAGTGAGGCAATATCGCGCGATAACACCACTGTAGCATCTAAGTGACCAAATGTAGTAGCTGGTGATGGATCTGTCAAATCATCAGCTGGAACATACACAGCTTGAATTGATGTGATTGAACCTGTTTTAGTTGATGTAATGCGCTCCTGCAAACGTCCCATTTCTTCGGCCAATGTTGGCTGATAACCCACAGCTGAAGGCATACGACCTAACAGCGCAGAAACCTCAGTACCGGCCAATGTATATCGATAAATATTATCTACAAAAAACAGTACGTCACGACCTTCATCACGGAATGATTCTGCCATAGTCAATCCGGTCAATGCAACACGTAAGCGGTTCCCAGGCGGCTCATTCATTTGTCCATAAACTAACGCAACCTTGTCTAGAACGTTAGAATCTTTCATCTCATGATAAAAATCGTTTCCTTCACGAGTACGCTCTCCCACACCAGCAAATACTGAGTAACCACTGTGCTCAATCGCAATATTACGGATCAATTCCATCATATTCACAGTTTTGCCCACACCCGCACCACCAAAGAGTCCAACCTTACCGCCCTTAGCAAAGGGACAGATCAGATCAATCACTTTAATGCCAGTTTCCAATAACTCTGTAGAAGCAGATAATTCATCAAACGCTGGTGCTTCCCGGTGAATTGACATTTCTTTCTCAGCACCAATATCGCCCGCTTCATCAATTGGGCGACCCAGCACATCCATAATACGACCCAGTGTTTTTGTTCCAACTGGCACCGAAATTTGTTTGCCCGAATTCTTAACCACC
>JAOULU010000072.1 GCA_029881855.1 Nitrosomonas sp.
TGCATTGGGGAAAGTGTTTTTTGGTGAATCAATGTTTTCTACGCTATCAGATACCTCTAAAATTGCCTTCGTTCACCTTGTAAGGCAACTACAAGAATGGAATTTCGAGTTAATCGATTGCCAGGTTAAAACAGCACATTTGGCATCTCTGGGTGCGCGGGAAATTCCGAGGACTGAGTTTAGTCGGCAGCTCAATGTTCTAATTACTAGTGTTGATAAAGGGGATGCATGGCATTTTTCTGATCGACTAATTGATAAACATTTCGAAAAATAAGTGCTTAAATTTCATACTACCAAATTATATCCCTGCGGTTATTTTCCGGAAAGAATGGCATGTTCCGAAGTTGTTGCGCCAGATGATCTAATGGGTGTAGTGATTTATGACAAGCTAATACAAGCAGGTTTTCGGCGTAGTGGCCAATATGTGTATCGGCCTCAATGTGAACAATGTCATGCCTGTGTATCCGTTCGTGTTAATGTTAATTCGTTTGTTCCTAAGCGATCACAGCGTCGTAGCTGGAAAAGACACGCGCATTTAACGACAAAACAACACCCTTTGCATTTCAAAGCAGAGCACTATGCGCTTTATCAACGCTACCAGGCAAGACGTCATACTGGAGGTGTTATGGATGGCGATAGTCGTGAGCAGTATCACAATTTTCTATTGCAAAGCAATGTAGACTCCAAGCTGATTGAGTTTTATGAGGCCGGTCAATTACGCATGATTAGTATTATTGATGAGCTGCCTGATGGCTTATCGTCGGTCTATACTTTTTTTGATTCAGATGTGACCAACGCCAGTTATGGTACTTATAATATTTTATGGCAAATTCAACGTTGTAAGGCACTGGGTCTTAATTACCTTTATTTAGGCTATTGGATTAAAGCGCATCCTAAAATGAGTTATAAAGCCAATTTTCAGCCACTGGAAATGCTAATTAACGGGCAATGGCAACATGAAAAAAATAACTTCTAGCCTACCAATGTTAAAATTAGCCGCATGTTATATTCACTTCTTCGCCCGCTACTTTTTAAACTGGACCCAGAAGCCGCGCATTGTATTACATTCAGCGCGATTGAGAAGGCCAAAAAGTTTGGATTATTAAATAGCAAACCGATTATCTGCCCATCACGAGAAATCATGGGGTTAGATTTCCCAAATCCAATCGGATTAGCGGCGGGTTTGGACAAAAATGGCGAACACCTGGATGCATTAGCAGCGTTAGGTTTTGGTTTTATTGAAATTGGCACGGTGACACCACGCCCTCAACCGGGTAACCCAACGCCGCGGGTCTTTCGCATTCCACAAGCCCAGGCGGTCATTAATCGGTTGGGTTTTAATAATCATGGTGTGGATAAATTGATTGAGAATGTCAGAAATTCCAATTATCAAGGCGTCTTGGGTATTAATATCGGTAAAAACTTTGATACGCCACTTGAGCAAGCTGTTGATGATTACCTGATTTGTTTGCGCAAAGTTTATAGTTATGCCAGTTATGTTACGGTGAATATTTCATCACCCAATACAAAAAATTTACGTCAATTACAAGATGGCGAGGCATTTAATCACTTGCTACAGGCGTTGAAAGCTGAGCAGCAAAAATTAGCTGATGAGCAAAGTAAATACGTGCCCTTAGTGGTAAAAATTGCACCAGACTTGGAAGTGTCGCAAATCGAGTCGATGGTCGTATTATTAATCAAGCATCAAATTGATGGTGTTGTCGCGACGAACACAACCTTGTCACGTGCGGGTATTGAACATTTGTCTGTGTCAAAAGAAAGTGGTGGCCTGAGTGGTGCGCCATTAACAGAACAGTCCACCAAAATTATTCGTGCGTTACATAATGTTTTGCAAGGTCAGATACCTATCATTGGTGTTGGCGGCATAATGTCGCCTACCAATGCTAAGGAGAAGATGGACGCGGGTGCTGACTTGATACAGATTTATACCGGCCTGATTTATCAAGGACCAGATTTAGTGCGAGATATTGCTGGTGTGGTTTGTGCTAATACCAGCCATACCCGTGTTAGTGATTGAACCATGGATGAACAGCTAGTAAAAGATATTGACGCGATATTGCCACAAACGCAATGTAGGCAATGCGGATATGATGGTTGTGAACCTTATGCCAAAGCCATTGTGGCAGGGGATGCGGATATTAATCAATGCCCGCCGGGTGATACTGAAGGTATTCAGAGGCTGGCGGATTTGTTGGGTATTCAACCCAAGCCTTTGAATACAACACATGGTTTGCCCAAGCCAAAGGCAGTGGCTTTTATTGATGAAAATATTTGTATCGGCTGTACATTTTGCATCAAAGCCTGCCCCGTTGACGCCATTGTAGGTGCCACTAAGCAAATGCATACCGTGATCAGTGCAGAGTGTACGGGTTGTGAATTGTGTGTGGCACCTTGCCCGATGGATTGTATTCAAATGGAAATCATAAGCACACAGGTTGTTCAATCACAATCATATAAACGAGAAAAAGCAGACTTAGCACGTGCCCGTTATCAATTTCGTCTTGAGCGATTGGAACGGGAAAAGCGTGAAAAACAAGAACGGCTTGCGCAAAGGGCCGCAGCAAAAATAAAAGTGGCGCATAAAATCATTTCACCAGAAGAGAAAAAACAAGCAATTGTTCAGGCTGCAATCAAACGTGCTGCTGCTGCACGTGCTAAGGCTGCTGAAAGCAGCAATCCAAAATAAATATGAATGCTGCAAAACGTCACCAAATTTTTACCTGTCTGCAATCAGCCAACCCACATCCCACGACTGAGCTTGAGTATCATTCTCCGTTCGAGTTGTTAATCGCGGTGATATTGTCTGCCCAGGCAACGGACAAGAGTGTGAATATAGCCACCAGGAAACTGTTTGCACAAGCGAATACGCCGGAGAAGATTCATGCGTTGGGTGAAGCAAAATTACTTAACTTTATTAAGAGCATCGGGCTATATAAAACCAAGGCCAAGAATATACTGGCCACGTGCCAGTTATTGATTCAGCAACATCACAGTGAGGTGCCGCGTAAGCGAGAGCAACTAGAGCAATTACCGGGTGTTGGACGCAAAACCGCTAATGTGATTTTAAATACCGCGTTTGGTGAGCCAACCATTGCGGTTGATACGCATATTTTTCGGGTGGCTAATCGCACTGGAATCGCTCGCGGTAAGAATGTGTTGGACGTAGAATTGAAGTTATTGAAAGTTGTGCCCAAAGAATTTCGTTTAGATGCGCATCATTGGTTAATCCTTCATGGGCGCTATGTTTGTAAGGCACGCAAACCCGAGTGCGCAACTTGTATGATTAATCCACTCTGTGAGTTCAAAGAAAAAACCGCTTAATTAATTTACCGTCTTTTGTAAGAAATTTTATTATGTTCCAACCATCCAGAGACCAAGCGCGCCAACTATTTTTTGATACTTGGTCAAAATACCGGCAACGGGAGATTTTGACCGCCATGGAAAATATGGCGCTGGAAGTTATCTTATTGCACCCGGAATATCATGCCATACTGGAAGACGCAGAGCGCTATCTGGATAAAGATTATTTGCCGGAAATGGGGGATACCAATCCATTCTTGCATATGAGTATGCATATTGCGATTAAAGAGCAGCTTTCCATTAATCAGCCGGTTGGCATTTGTGAACGCTTTGAGCGTTTAAAACTGATGGCTGAGGATGAACATGAAGCAGCCCATCAGGTGATGGAGTGCTTAGCGGAAATGATTTGGCAGGCACAGCGTAATCAATCACAGCCTGATGCAGCAATTTATTTTGAGTGCTTGGATAGCAGATTGAGTCGTTAGAAAATAAAAAACCGCCAAATGAATTACTCATTTGGCGGTTTTTAAATGCACAGAAAAAATTCTAGAAACGTATTATTCTGTGGCTTATGGTACTGGATTTGAATGGTTGCTTAGATCCCATTCATCACTACTAATTTGTTGCACCCAGCCATCATAAACATTAGGTACGGCATAAATACCTTGCCCACCTGTTCCGGCCAAAGCCGTAACACCCGCAACATCATCAATAGGCGCGCTGTTATCACTTAACAAAATTCTACCAGCGATAAAGGAATTAGCGGGATTATTGGTATCCACATCCACCACAATTACTCTGTTGGAGAACTTGCTGGTGACATAAGCATAGTAACCACCACCTGCTTTAGCACCAAAATTCACGCCATGACAGCCTGGGTCACAAGGCAGCATTTTGACAACCTGATTTGTATCGGTGTCAATAATGGTAATGGTGCCACCTGCGCCAGTATGCGCGGTTACAACAACTCGACCAGTTGGATCAACCGGTGTTTGGATGGGTAATACACCGATAGAAACAACACCATCCTCGTCACCAGGGATTCTATCCAACGGATTAATACCATCACCTACTGTCACAGCAAGAGGTAGAGGATCGTAGTCAGAAATCAAATCAATCTGTGCTTTTTGGGTACCATCAAATCCAAATACATTAATCGAATGATCTAAAAGATTGGTGACATAAATACTATCCTTGTTCATGCCAATGGCAATCGGATGCGGGGCATGGGCAGTCTGGTTTATGCCTGTTGCAGGCCTTGCAATAATATTGCCGGTATTAGTATCATAAATTCCGACATCACCCGTATTAATGTTTGGTGTCACAATAATATTGCCGTCTGATGATATCCAGTGACCATGTGGGTTTGCCGGTACTTGGCCTGGCCCCTGTGTCGGCGTCCAGTAAGATACCTCTGTTCCACCTGCTGGAATTCGGGCAATGCCATTTTCACCGTTGATGGCTACGGTTATCTCGTCTGTTCCAGGTACGGTCATTACATGAGAAGGTGAATCACCAACCTGTATATTATCAATCATTTCACCAGTCAGACGATCAATTGTGGTCAATTTATTATCAAACCACTGTGTTTGATAAATTACTGATTGATCAGCATTGCTCCAAATGTTGTGTGGGTGATTCATATTAATACCGGGCAGTGCGACCTTTCTTTTTACACTCCAGGTCGCTGCATCTAAAACGGTAATGGTGCCTGGTTTAGTTTTGCCGCCAGTTTTTTCAAACTGGGTGTCAATCCACACTTCACCGATACCTGCTGTCATGGGGTTATGTAAACCGCCTAAATCAGTAACGTAGTTCTTATTGTTACCCAAATAGGTTGTTAGCGTGTCATGTAAATTCACTACCCCGCCACCAGTAACCTTGACAGGAACATTAGGATAAACTACATCCCAGTTTGCATCTGAGCCACCACTGAAATCTTGCCAATTGGACGGTGCAGTTACGACAAAGAAGGCATTGAGTAACTGCAGTGCAATATTTGATGCGGTAGGTACCGGCAGTCCGGTTACGAGCGTAATAGATTCACCTAGATTTAGTGCGCCATCTGCGCCAAGATTTACAGTTCCATCAGCCATTAAGTCATCATCAACAATGACTGCGCCAAACATATAAGGATGCACTTTACAGGTGAAGACATAGAGGCCTGGTGTGTCCAGTTGTACGATAGCACCGCCGCGATAGGCTTTGGTCTGATCAAAAGGAATATTATGCGGATTACCCAATAACGGATCATCTGCGCCACTTGGCCAGAGTAATGTGGTGATGGTATGAACCGCGTTGGTGTCAGACATAACAAAGTGCGCGCTACTGCCTGGTCTCATCACTTCAAGTGATTTGGTGATAGTGATTGGGGCCAATGCATCGCCACGAGTACTTCTAAACCAGTGCCCTGGTTCGTCAGAGATCTCAAAGGTGACCAATCCAGGACCTTTGCTGGCATCACCCAAAAGAATAGCGCCATAAGGTGAAGCACCCGCTACGCTATTACCTGCTGAGGCATTGGGTTTATCAACACGGAATCTTGCGGCCATGCCAGATTCCATATGGGAAACGACATGGCAGTGTAAATGCCACATACCGGCACCAACACCTGTACCAGCTTTTAAGGTAAAGGCGTGGCTGTCAGCCATGCCGACAAGTTTCTTAACGTCAATGATGTTGGCCTCAACACCTTGAATATCTGCTGGGATTTCATCTAACCAACGATGTGCATGCAAGTGGAACGTATGGTCATGACCGACAGACAATACATGGAAACGAACCACATCATCTAAAACCGCACCTAATACCGGGCTGGTCCATAATGGGGTTTGTGTGCCATTGGCTATTTCAGTGCCCCAGAATGTGGAACCCACCATGTACATAACATATTCTTTGGTTAAATCGCTCTTATCGGCAGGGGTAATGGAGCCGTCACCGTCAACATAGGCTTGTACGGATCCGTCAGTATTGTCGACCACTAACGCACCAAAAAGCCCCAATAATGCTGAGCCATTGTCATGATAGGGGAAAGTGCCTGACTGATTGGCGGTAAATGAATAGCTTTGACTGCCACCATTTGGTGCCGCTTCAGCAGCGCCTTCTAACACGCCAGGGATATTGATGCCGACAGGCACGCTTGTCGTATTGTTGGTCAGTGTAATATTGACCGTATCCCCTTGTTGTATAAATAAGGTTGGGCCAGGAATCGTTGCGTCAGCGGGAAATTGCTGACCAGCAAAACTATTAGTTCCCATCTGATAGGCGAACTGACCATTGGGTAGTGTTTCAGCAGAAAGGCTTATTGTATGTGTTGCCGCCAGTATAATCTGCGAAAAAAATAATGTTATAAACAAGCTGATAAATGCCGCTATTGTCTTTTTCTCTAATCCAAAAACAATTGGTTTCATTTTCTTTTCCTTTTATTATTGTTATTTTAGGGAATAGCTGTGAAATTACCTTGCATACCAAGAGCCATGCTTGTGAAGGTTTGATCCTTATAAACAGAGTTATGATTTGCGCGGATGGTAAAAACATGCTTTTCAAGCGGTCCTATTTCTTTCTCTTGAATAATTAAATTGGTTCCGGGATCTACCCATTTATATCCAGAAAATCCAAATTGGTGGAAATTAGTTCCTAGTGAGATTAGATGAACTCGGACATTACTGTCTTTCTGAGCAGAAAGAGCCGGATTGTATCCGAGTGGTGTTTGTACATCATCTTGATTGTTGATTTCCATACCCCAAAATGCATCGTCACCTATAAACAGCACATACTCTTTTTCAATACTAGAAAAAGCTTCGTTACTAATAGTATTATTTGAGTTGACTACTTCAACAGTAGATTGGTTATTGACAATTAGTGCGCCATACAAACCTCTGTCTTCCGCGCCATTTAGCGTCATCATGTTGTGATCATGATAAGCCCAGGTGCCTGCTGTACCAGGAGCAGCGACCCAATGGTAAGTATATTCCATGCTTGGAATTGCACTTTCATCCTCAACCAGGTTGATATCTTTGATCGTACCGTCACTCAGAATATCGTAATGTACACCATGGACATGGACGCTAACCTTGTCTAATACGGTAGAATTACCCGGATCAAATGCATGAACTAGAGTAAGCGCTACTTCATCACCTTCATTGATAACAATGGTTGGGCCAGGAATGGTTGGTGTGCCAGAGTATCTATTGGTTACGTCTACTTCATTAGGCCCACTCATGTCTGAGATGGTGTGGCTGTTCATTTGGTATGCAAACATGCCGCCATCCAAACGCTCTGCCGATAATTCAATGGTATGAAGTTTCCCTTTTTTTCCTGCGGCTTGATTATTTGCTCCTCCTGCGGCCTGGGTATTCGCCGTAAATGCAAATAGCATGACCACTAGAAAAATGGCAGATAATTTTGCCAGCGTGCGAAT
>JAOULU010000073.1 GCA_029881855.1 Nitrosomonas sp.
ATGCGCTAATATTGGATGTGTTCGAGTTGCTTTGGAAGTCCAAGTTAGACTTGAAACTCTGTATTGCAGGAAAAAAAGGATGGCTAGTTGATGAGCTGATGACGCGAATTCAAACTCACCCTGAGTTTGGAAATAGACTGATTTTTATTGAGAATCCTAATGATAGTGAAATCGAAGAGTTATATAAGTTTACTACTGGGTTGATTTTTCTCTCTCGGGGAGAGGGGTTTGGTCTTCCTCTTATTGAGGCTGCACATTATGGAGTGCCGATCATATGTTCGAATATTCCAGTGTTTAGAGAGATCGCTGGGGCTTATGCAACCTATGTGAATCTGGATTCACCACAAAGTATCAGTTATGAAGTTATTAAATGGTATGCTTTGAAAAATAAGGGAGAATTGCCAGATAGTAGAGCGATGCCTAAATTAAATTGGGAAGAAAGTTCCAAGTGTTTATTGAACGCTATTTTTGAAGAAAACTGGTATTGGAATAATGGTAAATATTGGAATGAAAAAGATTTATACTAAAGCTAATGAGTGTCGTGTTTGTTCTAGTCAAAGTATGACTAGCGTTTTGAATTTGGGTGTTCAAGCGTTAACGGGTGTATTTCCTGCAACTGCTGAGGAGGTTGTTCCGGAAGGTCCTGTCGAACTTGTCTGGTGTTCGGATTGCGGACTGCTGCAAATGGCTTATTCTTATGAGCCGGAAGAAATGTATGGCGATAATTATGGTTATCGTTCTGGCCTTAATGCATCAATGGTTAAGCATTTAACGGATAAGGTACGATACTTGCAGGGTATCGTCTCATTGAATGCTGATAGTGTTGTTCTTGATATTGGTAGTAATGATGCAACATCTTTGAAAGCGTATCAGGTTGAGGGGCTACGAAAAATCGGTATTGATCCAACTGGTGGAAAGTTCAAGAAATATTATACTAAAGATATTACCCTGGTTGAGGATTTCTTTTCAGCAGATGCATTCAGGAGTGTGGAGCCTCGCAAGGCCAATATTGTGACATCGATTGCTATGTTCTATGATTTAGAGAACCCTATTGCTTTTGCTCGACAGATTGGAGAAGTTTTGGATGATAATGGTGTGTGGCATTTTGAACAGAGCTATATGCCTTCTATGCTGCGTACCAACTCCTACGATACGATATGCCATGAGCACCTGGAGTTTTATTCACTAGATGTTGTTAAACATATTTTGTCTGAAGCAAACTTTAAAGTAGTAGATGTGCAAATGAATGCAATCAATGGTGGCAGTTTTGCTGTAACTGCTGCAAAAAAAGATAGCTCATTACCAGAAAATCATGCTGTGATTAACTGGTTATTAGAGCAGGAAAAAGCCATGGGTTTGTCGACGCCAAAGCCATACCGTGATTTTGAAGAGCGTGTGTTCCGTCATCGGGATGATCTGGTCCGTTTGATTCGTGCGCTGAATGCGGATGGTAAAACCGTACTGGGTTATGGCGCATCAACGAAAGGAAATGTGATGCTACAGTTTTGTGGCTTTACCACAGAAGACATCCCAGCTATTGCCGAGGTGAATGAGGATAAGTTTGGTTGCGTTTGCCCAGGTACAGGTATTCCAATTATCTCAGAAGCTGAAGCGCGTGCTATGGAGCCGGATTATTTTATCGTGCTGCCCTGGCATTTTAAGAATAGCATTCTGGAACGAGAAAAAGAGTTTCTTGAACGCGGTGGTAAGATGATTTTTCCATTCCCTGAAATTGAGATTATTTAGTTATGAAAAATGTAGTAATCACCGGAATAACTGGCCAGGATGGTTCCTATTTAGCAGAGCTACTTTTAGAAAAAGATTATCAGGTTTATGGTGCTTATCGCCGTACTGCATCTACCAACTTTTGGCGTTTAGAAGAGTTGGGCATTCGGCATAACAGCAGCCTGCATTTGGTTGAATACGATTTAACCGACCTAGGTTCCAGCATTCGTTTGTTAGAAATGGCTCAGCCTGATGAAGTGTACAATCTTGCTGCTCAGAGCTTTGTCGCGGTCTCTTTTGATCAGCCGATTACCACAGGGAAGATTACAGGTCTTGGTGCAGTGAGCTTGTTGGAGGCAATACGAATCGTTAATCCGAAGATTCGATTTTATCAAGCATCCACTTCTGAGATGTTCGGAAAAGTCCAAACGATTCCTCAGACAGAGGAAACCCCCTTCTACCCCCGTAGCCCCTACGGTGTGGCTAAGCTTTATGCCCACTGGATGACGATCAACTACCGTGAGAGTTTCGATATCTTTGGAAGCTGTGGCATATTGTTTAATCATGAATCACCGTTGCGTGGCCTTGAATTTGTTACGCGTAAAATAACTGATGGTATTGCTAGAATAAAATTTGGCAAACAGGATACCCTGGAATTGGGGAATATGGATGCCAAGCGTGACTGGGGCTTTGCCAGGGATTATGTTGATGGAATGTATTTGATGCTTCAAGCAGAAAAACCTGATACCTATATTTTAGCCACTAACCGTACAGAGACTGTGCGTGATTTTGTCTCAATGTCATGCAAGGCTGCTGAGATTGCGATTGAATGGAAGGGTGCTGGTGTGAATGAGGTGGCTATCGATACCGCCACTGGCAAAGAAATTATTCGCGTTAATCCGAGATTTTATCGGCCAGCAGAAGTTGAACTGCTCATTGGCAATCCCAAAAAGGCAAAAGATGATCTTGGTTGGGAAGCGACGACTTCGTTAGAAGAGCTCTGTACCATGATGGTTCAAGCTGATCTATGTAGAGTCGAAAAAGGTGTCTCTTTCTAAGTCATGCGAACATTAATCACCGGGCTTGATGGGTTCACTGGATGCTATATTAAATCCGAACTAGAGGCGCACGGGCATACTGTCACGGGCTTGTCCAGCGACTTGACTGACCCAAATGCTGTTGCTGTTGAGATAGGAAAGGTACGGCCGGAAGCGGTGATCCATCTTGCGGGTATCACTTTCGTAGGTAATGGAAATGCTAATGCCTTTTACGAAGTTAATCTAATAGGTACGCGTAATTTACTGGAGGCTTTGGCGCAACAAGTACCGAATGTACGCAGTATTCTTTTGGCAAGTAGTGCCAATGTATACGGCAATCGCTCTGAAGGGATCTTGAGCGAAGAAGCTGCTCCTGATCCTGCTAATGATTATGCTGTAAGTAAGTTTGCTATGGAACAGATGGCCCGATTATGGATTGATCGATTACCATTGTTCATGGTTCGGCCATTCAACTATACGGGTGTGGGGCAGGATGAAGCATTTCTGATACCAAAGATTGTTGCACACTTTAGAGAAAAGAGGACGGCAATCGAACTGGGCAATTTGGAGGTTTGGCGTGAGTTTGGTGATGTGCGTACAGTGGCTGATATATATAGGAGGCTTTTAGAGCATTGCCCTGCTGGAGATATCCTTAATATCTGTACCGGCCAAACCCACTCTTTGCGCGAAGTAGTTGCACTGTGTGAAAAAATTACCGAACATAGTATCGAAATTAAGGTAAACCCAAAATTTGTACGTACTAATGAGGTACGTGTTCTAACGGGTGATAACAGCCATCTCAAACGTGTGGTTGGTGGCTGGCAAACATATGATCTTGAAGAGACGCTGACTTGGATGTTAACCGAAGATGAGGTGGTCTAGCATTGAAAGTTGGGGTAGATGCAAGGTTATTATCGCGTCCCATTACAGGTATCGGACGCTACACGATGGAAATGTGCCGTGCACTGTCTAAAATAGAAGAGGTCTCACTGCATCTTTATAGCCCCGCAGCTGTTCGTGCCGATGTGGCAACAGGATTTGAAACAGCGAATATAAGAACCAAGGACTGGGATAACGGTTTGCTTCGGCAGATTTGGTCTGAGACTTATTTACCTTTATGGATAAAAAAAGATGCTGTGGATGTGTTCTGGGGGCCTGCGCACCGTTTACCGCATTGGCTTCCCCCCAATATCGCACGAGTCGTTACTATTCACGATCTGGTCTGGAAGTATGCGAGTGATACGATGCGCCCATTATCGCGCCTACTCGAAAAATCTCAGATGCCATTCGCAGTCAAGAATGCAGATCACGTTGTTGCCGATACCCGAGCAACAGCCAGCGCCGTCGTCAATGAGTTTCATATTACTCCGGCTAAATTATCAGTCATTACACTAGGGGCAAGCAAAGTTTCATCTGTGACTGATATGCAAGGACTTCACTCGATGGGAATAAATCAGCCCTATTTTTTGTTTGTTGGCACGCTTGAGCCACGCAAGAACCTTCATAGGTTGTTACTGGCCTATGCTAGCCTGCCTGATGATGTCAAAACACAGGCAAAATTTGTCATTGCAGGTGGCAAAGGGTGGGGTTATGTTGATCTACAGGATATGATTGCCCGTTTAGGCATAGGAAAGTATGTCAGCCTGCTTGGCTACGTAGACGAACATACATTGGCGGCACTTTATGCTAATGCCCAGTTTTTGGCAATGCCGTCACTTTATGAAGGTTTCGGCTTGCCTTTGATTGAAGCCATGGTTTATGGGACACCAGCACTTACCTCAAATAATTCTTCTATGCCGGAGGTAGCTGGCGATGCTGGTTTTCTAATTGATGCTCATAATGTTGAATCAATTGCAAATGGCCTGATCAAATTAATAACTGATGAGAAAATTCGAGACAGTCTTGCCGCCAAAGCTAAAAACAATGCAGCCAAATTTAATTGGGATGAATCGGCACAGCAGTTAATTATAGTATTCAAGAAAGCAATCTCTGCCCGGAACTCCTGTCTATTATGAAAGTCCTCCACTTTTACAAGACCTATTTCCCAGACAGCATGGGCGGTGTTGAGCAAGCTATTAATCAAATTGCTCGAAGCACGACGGAACTAGATATTGTCACAGAAATATTATCACTAAGCTCTGCTTTGACTAACAGCTCAATTAAAGTGGATGGACATTTGGTTCATCGTTGCCACTCTAATTTTGAGATAGCCTCTACACCATTTTCAATTTCAGCATTTCTAAAATTCAGACAGCTAGCCAAGGGAGCTGATCTCATTCACTACCATTTCCCTTATCCCTTTGCGGATCTACTTCACTTTGCTTCACGAATAAATAAGCCAACCTTACTAAGTTATCATTCGGATATTATCAAGCAAAAATATTTGCTTAAACTCTACAGGCCTCTAATGCATCAATTTTTATCAAGCGTTGGTCATATTGTTGTTACGTCACCTAATTATATGGAAAGTACTACTTTTCTTTCGAAGTTTAAACACAAGACTAGTGTAGTTCCTTTTGGCCTAGACAAAAATAGCTACCCAATTGTTTCCAGCAAAAAATTAAACTATTGGCGAGAACAATTTAACACACGATTTTTTCTTTTTGTTGGTGTGCTACGCTACTACAAGGGTCTCCATATCCTAATTGAGGCTGCTAGCAATTCAGATTATCCAATCGTCATTGTGGGTACAGGATCTATAGAGCAGGAATTGAAAACACTCGCGGCAAAACTTAAAATACGTAATATATATTTTGTTGGTCGCCTGCCGAATGAAGACAAGGCGGCATTACTGGAACTTTGCTATGCATTTGTTTTTCCATCCCACCTTCGCTCAGAGGCCTTTGGTATCTCATTGTTGGAAGGAGCCATGTATGGAAAACCTTTAATCTCTTGCGAAATCGGCACAGGGACAACTTATATCAATATTGATAAAGAAACCGGAATTGTCGTGCCGCCAAGTGATCCAGCAGCACTCCGTCAAGCTATGGATTACCTATGGAACAACCCAAAAGAGACTGCGACTATGGGAAAGCATGCAGAAGCACGTTATTGGAAATTGTTTACTGCTGAACAGATGGCTAAATCATACGTAAGTCTATACAAAGAACTATTAGAAATAAAATGTACTAAGATTAATAATTAGTTTGCAAATCTTAACATGTTTATGCAATATTATATTGAGACTGCAGTCTAACTTTAAGATTAAATTGGTAAATTTAATCTAGTTAATCAAACTCAGATAAGCTAATATCGTAATGAATATTACTCTCATCTTGATTTAACGATGTGCAGCCTGCAATGAAATTCTTGATTACTGGGGCCAATGGTTTTATCGGCAAAGCACTTTGTGCTGCGCTTATTCAACGTGGACAATCTGTACGTGCGGCGGTTCGTGGCGCGACTTCTCTGGTAGAAGGCGCCGAACTGGTTATAGTCGGAAAAATCGACGGTGAAACGGATTGGACCAATGCATTGCGAGGTGTGGGCGCAGTAATCCATCTCGCCGCACGAGTACATGTCATGAAGGAATCGGCTGCCGACCCACTAGCGGAATATCTAAAGGTCAACCTTGACGGTACGAAAAATCTGGCAGTACAGGCTGCATGTGCTGGCGTTAAGCGGTTTGTTTATGTAAGTTCGGTCAAAGTAAACGGTGAACAGACTCACGGCCAACAAAGCTATACTGAACAGGACACACCTACACCTCAGGATTCCTATGGCATTACAAAATACCAGGCCGAAAATGCACTACATCACGTAGCACAAGAAACAGGACTTGAGATGGTCATTGTTCGTCCACCACTGGTGTATGGACCGGGCGTGAAAGGGAATTTCATCAGTCTGTTGTCTGCTATAAACAGAGGGATACCTTTACCACTGGCAGGCGCAAACAATGCACGGAGCCTGATTTATGTCGGCAATCTGGTGGATGCTCTGATCGTCTGCGCTACGCATCCTAACGCGACTGGACAAACATATTTAGTAAGCGATGGCGAACCTATTTCTACTGCGTTACTAGTCAAAGAAATTGCTGATGCTTTGGGGCGAAAGAATCATATGTTTTACTTTCCACCTGGACTATTACGCTTAATTGCTGCAATGCTGGGACGTGCCGATAAGATTGATCGCCTGTTTGGCTCATTACATGTGAATGATAATAAAATCCGCCAGGAGCTATCCTGGAGCCCACCTTACACACTTACTCAAGGTCTGCGTGAAACAGTCAACTGGTATTGCAAGTCGATCACCGGCCGCTAGCAAATAGAATTTGTACAGCCTCGCAAAAGTCTGACAACTAAGACACCCAGAAATTAATATTTAAAATCAGTGCAATAGCTTGCCATCGTTCTGATTCGCACTTTGATAGAAATATTTTCATTTAAAAATCCATCTAACACGGGATTAATCGGCGCCTCTCTAATGCTCATTTGCGGTAAAATTACAGATCATGATCTGCAATTAATCTGTAACAGCACGAGAACGCAACTTGACTTCATCTAATTCTAAAAATTCTAAGTCACAACTGTCTTATCGTGATGCTGGTGTAGACATTGATGCCGGCGACCGCCTGATCGAAAATATCAAGCCTTACGCTAAACGCACACTACGACCAGAGGTACTCACTGGCATAGGCGGATTCGGCGCATTATTTGAAATTTCAAAGAAATATCAAAATCCAGTTCTGGTTTCTGGTACAGATGGCGTTGGCACTAAACTCAAACTGGCGTTTCAGCTCGATAAACATGACAGCATTGGCATTGACTTGGTTGCCATGAGTGTTAACGATATTCTGGTATTGGGAGCAGAGCCTCTATTCTTTCTAGATTATTTTTCCTGCGGCAAATTGCATGTAGATACTGCCACAGCCGTTGTCAGCGGTATTGCGGCAGGATGTGAACAAGCAGGCTGTGCACTCATTGGTGGAGAAACAGCAGAAA
>JAOULU010000362.1 GCA_029881855.1 Nitrosomonas sp.
ACAGAATTTGACCGCGTAGATTTCTTTCGTACACAGCAATTGATTCTAGACCCCACACGCCCTGAGATTACATTATTTGCCCGCCCCATAGACACGCGTGACCCGAGTAACACGATACCGATGACTGATGCTATGCTGGCTTTTGAGTTGATACCCAATGATGTGGTACCTATCTGGGTATCTGAGGCAATGGTTGATTTGTACGGTTATCAGGTTGGTGATGATGTGATGTTACCTATTGGTGGGAATTGGATTGAATTTATGGTGGCAGGTGTATGGCGAGATTATGGCCGGCAGTTTGGTGCCGTGCAAATGCAATTGGCTGATTATCAGAGACTGACAGGGGACTTTAGTAGTAATACCATTGGTCTATGGTTGCAGGCTAATGTGACGGCGAGTCAAGCTGAAGCTGTGTTGCGGCAATTGCCGTTTGGTGACGCGTTGGAAATTTCGCGTTCGAGTGATATTCGCACGCTAAGTTTACAAGTTTTTGATCGCAGTTTTGCAGTTACCTATTTGCTGGAAATGGTGGCTGTGATTATTGGGCTGATGGGTGTCGCAGCCAGTTTTTCAGCACAAACATTGGCGCGCGTTAAAGAGTTTGGTATGTTGCGTCATATTGGTGTCATGCGTCGCCAGATTTTGACTATGTTGGCAGCAGAAGGTGGTTTATTAACAGCACTTGGGATTATGTTGGGCTTTGTATTAGGTTGGGGTATTAGTTTGATCCTGGTTTTCATTGTGAATCCGCAATCTTTTCATTGGACCATGCAGCTACATTTACCGTGGGGTTGGCTGGTTATGATTGCTTGTGTGATGCTTTTGTCGGCTGCTTTGACGGCTTTAATAGCAGGGCGTCGGGCAGTTGCAGGTAACGCGGTGCGTGCAGTGCGGGAGGATTGGTGATGCAGCGTAATCTGTTTGCTGTTACCGGCCTATTTGTGTTGTCTATTTGTATCAGCTTATTGGCGATCAAGGCTTTTGCAGAATCTTCCAAATATAAAGCCGTGGTACCTGACTATACGTTGGCCTTTCCACAGGATTATGGCAAGCATGATGGTTTTCGTATTGAATGGTGGTATATCACAGGATGGCTGGAAACTGAAAAAACAGATCCTTTGGGTTTTCAGGTAACTTTTTTTCGTTATGCCACAGGTCATAATGAGAATAATCCCAGTCAATTTGCTGCCAAATATTTGATTATCGCGCATTTGGCATTGTCAGATCCGGCGGCTGGGAAGCTGATGCATGAGGAGAAAACGGCGCGCGAGGGTTTTGATCTGGCTTATGCAAAGCAAGGCAATACCGATGTGAAGCTGGATGGTTGGCATCTTGTGCGCGAGGAGAATGGTCGTTACAAAGTGGACATGCAGGGTGAGGAATTCGGTTTGCAATTGTCTTTAACACCGACACAGATGATGTTATTGCAAGATAAAAATGGTTTTTCACGTAAGGGCCCAAAACCAGAGCAGGCAAGCTATTATTATAGCGAGCCACATTTGAGTGTGACAGGTACGGTTTATCGTCATAATAAGCCCGTTGCCGTTACGGGGCGTGCATGGCTGGATCATGAGTGGTCATCAGAATATCTTGCCTCGGATGCTAATGGATGGGACTGGGTTGGTGCAAATTTAGATGATGGCTCTGCATTGATGGCGTTTCAGATTCGTCATAAAAATGGTGGGAAGCACTGGGCTTATGCAGCATTACGTGATGCGGCGGGACACGTCACTATTTTTGAGCCTGAACAAGTCGAGTTTATACCGATACGTCATTGGCAATCACCCCATACGGATGCTGTCTACCCGGTTGAGATGCATATACAGATTGATCAAACGGTATGGCGGCTTGTCCCATTATTTGATGATCAGGAGCTAGACTCACGCCAATCAACGGGATCTGTTTATTGGGAGG
>JAOULU010000365.1 GCA_029881855.1 Nitrosomonas sp.
TTCGGGATGAAACTGTGTGGCATACACGTTTTCTCCTATGCGAAACATTTGGACCGGGCAAGCGGTGCCCGTCATTAATAACGTAGCACCGGCAGGCGTTATGTCGCAAGCTTCTTTATGCCCGAGCAGGACTGAAATCTGATCTGGAAAGTCAGCAAGCAACGCGTCCCTCTTACCTTCTTCAGTAACGTGAATGGTCACGCAACCGACTGCTTCGCCGTACAGGGTCGATATCGAAGCGCCCAGGTATGAACCCAACAAGCCATTGCCGGAGCAAGCTCCCAGGAATGGGAAATCATTACTAACGATTTCATCAAACAGCCGATTAAAGTCCTGTTCAATTTTCTTCTGGATTGCAGGTTTATCCGACTCCGGTGTGCTGATATCAAATGGGCTGCCACCGACAATCACAGCCGAGTAATGCTCTAACGCCAGACCCTCAGGGATACCCCCTTTTTCAATACGGATGCGGTGAACATCTTTTTCTTCAAGCCCCCCATATTTGAGCATTGCTGCAAACTCATTGTCAGAAGTCTCATCTTCGGGGCGTAACTGTAAAATAAGGAATGGCCTAGATAAGTTCATCGTATGTTAAATAATTTAGAAAAAGAGTGTTACAGCAGTTTTGCTGTACGTCGTCAAGCCTATTCGGGCGGATGTTTGCCGGTATTATAAGGCGATTTAGAAGTCACGATTAGCATAGTTATGTAGAATGCAACATAAATACAAAACAAACATCTATTTAATATCAAACATAAATTTGATAGCCATATGCATATTTTGCCAGCACTTAATTTTTTGGATTAGCTAAAACAATAAAAGATAGAGCAAATTGAAATGATAAACTTTTCTTATGCACATGCTATCACACAGCTTGTTATGACTTCCCACCTGGCTAGGATCACGCATGAATGTTCTTATTATTGAAGATAATCAAGATATTGCGGCCAGCATTTATGATTATCTTGAGGCTTTGGGTTATACCGTTGATGCAGCAGGAGATGGAGTAACAGGTTTGCACCTTGCGCTCACTAATGACTATGATGTTGTCATTCTTGATCTCGGGCTGCCCGGTATTGACGGAACAGACCTTTGCCGACGCTTGCGCCAAGATGCGCATCGTTTAGTTCCTGTAATCATGTTAACCGCCAGAGATTCTCTCGAAAATAAATTAGACGGCTTCAAATCTGGTGCAGACGATTATCTGATCAAGCCTTTCGCGCTAAAAGAACTGGCAGCACGTGTAAAAGTTTTGTCTGAACGCATCAGCCGTACGCCAGTCTCACAATTACAAATTGGCGACCTCTTACTCAATGAAGAGACCCACGAAGTTTCACGTGCGGGTAAACAGATAAATCTCAACCCAACGCTGTTTCGATTATTGACGTTTTTAATGAAAAATCCTCATCGCGTGATTAAACGTGAAGAACTTGAACATACTGTTTGGCGGGACAATCCACCAGATAGTGACGCTTTGCGCACCCATCTTTCCAATTTACGTCAAGCGGTTGACAAGCCATTTGATCAACCTCTAATACATACGATACGAAGTTTTGGCTACAAATTAACGGACAAAAATGCAGAAGACTAAGCGGCTCAGCCGACGCATTACATACGCATTTCTATTGTTTGGGGCTATATTAACCCTGATGCTTGGGTTAAGTATGATTGTTGCATTAAAGTCAATCGAAAGAAGTGTTCTTGATGATATTCTGTACACCGAACTAATGACGTTTCAGCAACAGGATAAAAACACGTCAGCGCTATCTCAAACTCCGCTTTCTCGGTCAACTATCAATAGTTACACAGCATCACTTGATCAAATCACAAACATGCCTGAGCATGTGCGCGATCTCCCGCAAGGTATACATGATGTAACCTACGATAATCGAGACTACCGTGTTCTCGTTGAG
>JAOULU010000364.1 GCA_029881855.1 Nitrosomonas sp.
GTTATTTGCAGCGCCTTATTGGATGAAATACCATATGGCTTATCCAATAACAACACACCATTGATATTTCGTTTAGATCTTCGCGTGTTTTGTTTAGAAGTGATAGCGTGCGTCATGCATGCTTTAGAGAGAAGGATTGGATGGTTTAACTTCTGTTTCTAGAGCAACAGCTTCATCAATCAGTTTCGATAGATGCATTCCACGCTCGACAGATTCGTCATAAATAAAATGCAGTTGGGGAACAATTCTTAATTTAATTCTGTGTGCCAAGCTCGCACGTAAAAAACCATTTGCATGGTCCAGGCCTTTTTCCACCAAAATATTTTCTTCAGCACCCCCCAATGTAGTGTAGAAAATTTTGGCATGGCTATAATCACGGGCAACCTCTACCCCGGTAATTGTAATCTGCCCTACTCGAGGGTCCTTGACTTCATGTTGCAGAAGGTCAGCTAACTCACGTTGTATCTGATCTGCAATACGCAGTGCTCGTGAATAATCTTTTGGCATATTCTAAATACCTAGCATAAAATGCTTGTTATAAAGATCGCGCCGTTTCGATAACTTCATAAACTTCCAATTGGTCACCCACTTGAATATCGCTATAATTTTTTAGAGACAAGCCACATTCGAATCCCTCTCTAACTTCTTTTGCATCATCCTTAAAACGCTTTAGTGAGTCCAATTCACAACTGTGTACAACGGTACCATCACGCAATAATCTAACTAAAGAACCTTTCTTAATAATACCATCCAACACATAGCAGCCAGCTACCACACCCACTTTTGGAATTCGGTATACCTCACGAATATCAACTAAACCCAGAATATTTTCTTTACGATCTGGTGACATCATCCCTGAAAGCGCTGCTTTAATTTCATCAACTGCTTCATAAATAATGTTGTAATAACGGACATCCACACCACTTGAAGCAATCAGCTTACGCGCACTTGCATCAGCACGCACGTTAAAACCAATGACCACTGCTTTTGAGGCCAGCGATAAATTAATGTCTGATTCAATAATCGCACCAACAGCACTATGAATAATATTAACCTTCACTTCATCAGTTGATATCTTATGTAGCGCATGAGCCAAGGCTTCACAGGAACCTTGCACATCGGCTTTGATAATAAGTGTCAGTGTCTTGACTTCGTCTTGCTGTTCGAAAATGTTTTCAAGTTTTGCTGCCTGTAATTTAGCAAGCTTCACATCACGATATTTACCCTGACGAAATAATGCAATTTCTCGCGCTTTGCGCTCATCATTCAATGAAATCACAATTTCTCCCGCCGTTGGCACCTCGGACAAACCCTGTATCTCAACGGGTATTGAAGTGCTTGCTTGCTTAATTGCCTTACCATTTTCATCATTCATGGCACGGACCTTCCCAAAAACAGCACCCGCCAACAAAACATCGCCACGCTTTAATGTACCAGATTGCACTAGTATTGTAGCAACCGGACCACGCCCTTTATCCAAACGCGATTCAATCACGACACCCTTAGCAGCCGTTTTTGTCGGAGCTTTGAGTTCCAATAGCTCTGCTTGCAACAAGATACTTTCTAGCAACGTATCTATCCCTTGCCCTGTTTTAGCAGACACTTCAATAAACATCGTATCACCACCCCAGTCCTCAGGAACAACCTCATGCGCCACCAATTCCTGCCTAATCCGCTCAATATTGGCCTCAGGCTTATCAATCTTATTAACAGCAACAATAATCGGGATATTGGCCGCCTTAGCATGGTGAATAGCTTCTATAGTCTGAGGCATAACACCATCATCAGCCGCAACGACTAAAATAACGATATCTGTAATTTTGGTGCCACGTGCCCTCATTGCGGTAAAAGCTTCATGACCTGGTGTATCAAGAAACGTAACCATACCCTGCTCAGTTTCCACATGGTAGGCA
>JAOULU010000363.1 GCA_029881855.1 Nitrosomonas sp.
CCAAATATTCTAAACTTTGTAAAGTTTAACCCAAAGATTTAGTCAACGAGTTACATTTTTTTACGCAATCACTATAGCAACTATTTTCAAGAAAATATTTAATACACGAAAACAAATACTATTTATTCTGCCCTGCTAAAGCCTTTAACATATGATCCCTAAGAACACCCATGGAAGAAAGCTCCTTGGGTTCAACCAACCCAGCGACCCCCATTCTCCAATCGGCATAGATTAAACCAACAGCGCGATCATTGAAAACTAAAGGCAATAAAATAAACGCACCAACATCAGGTAAAGCCTCTTTGAACCATCCTGGTATACTAGATGCTTCTTTAACTGTAGCAACTTCTTGAATAAACACATCCGCTTTATTGGCCAACGACAAATGAAACACATCTGCCACATAATCCTCTGGAAAGATAAGTTGTGGCAAAGATTCCGGCATCATGTTTCCGAAACCTACTTTTGCTTTAAACTCCCCCGAACCGAGAAAAAATGCAACTACACGGTTAAACCCCATACTCGCATACATTGTTTCTAGAATCACACTTATCGTACTGCTAAAATCCATCCCTTTATCAAGCATACTATCAATTTCATGTATACCTAATACAAGTCTCTCCTGTGCATCGACAGGTTTACCATCTGAATGCTCAATTTGCGGCTGCCCCGCTTGTTCTTTCGCCATTTCCTTCGCCAAATCAATTGATTCAACAAGATCAGTACTAGAGATATCTAATACGGAATCATAGCGTGAAATAATTTCTTTTAAATTATCTTTCCTATTTTTATTAACGACTTCGGCTGCGGCCTCTCCTGAAAAATTTGCGATATGTTTAAGCCAGTCTGAAGAACCTGGGGCGCTCATTGTAAGATCAGAAGTTGAATCTGTTATCATGCTATTAGATATTTTTTTGGGCAGCCGCCAATCCTTGGCAATCTCCTGTGCAATTTCATCAATGGTCACACCAACAACTTCTAGTGCTGCTTCATTCTCACGAGACAACTCACCTTCAGTAATCTCCTGAATTTTGGACCACTCATCTGGAAAATAAAACACTAGCAACAATCGCCCAAGATGATGCATCAATGTACATACAACAGCTTCTTCACCATTTTGCATATTTAATTTGGAAACGATGTTTCTCGCCATATCACCAGCCAAAACCGCCTTTTCTAGTTCCTTTTGAGCAGCTTCAGAATCTGGCGCACTGGAAGAAAGTGTATCAATGATACGAATACTAAGCGCAAGGTGTGAAATTGCATCCATACCCAACACCACTGCAGCATGAGTAACCGTTGTAATTTCTCCGCCCATGCTGGAGTACATGGCTGAATTGGACAACTTAATCACCTTCTGAGTCAGTGTGAAATCACTCAATATCGCACTGGTTATTTCCGAGACATTACTTTCTCTGTCATATATAGATTTCTCAAGTGATTGTGCCGATTTAGATAATGAAGGAAAATCGCCTTGCTCATCCATCCGTTTCGTCAACAATGCAAAGAAATCTGCCTTACCATTTTTAAATGTCGAAATTAAAGTCGTCATACAATATGTTTTTCTTGGAAATCTTCTGAACTAACTGGCTTCCCTGTTAAATAGCCCTGTATCAAATCACACCCTTCTTTCTTTAGAAAGTCGCGTTGTGTCTCATCCTCAACGCCTTCTGCTACTACACACAAATCCAACCCTTTAGCCAGGCCCAGTATTGCAGTTACTATGGCCGCATCCTCTGAATTACTAACTACATTGTCTATAAATGCTTTATCAATCTTTAATACTGTTAATGGAAGTTCCTTTAAATAAGTCAATGAAGAATAGCCAGTACCAAAATCATCAATGGCAATTTTGACACCCGCCTCACGCAGTTGCGTAAGAATAATGATTGCCCGCTGTGGATCATCCATCA
>JAOULU010000074.1 GCA_029881855.1 Nitrosomonas sp.
CCTTATTTACCCTTAGTAGATGAAGTGATTTCAAGCCTTAATTTGTTTGGAAAGCGTAAATTACAAATATTTACCAGTGAGGGGGTCACGGAACTAATTCCACCACGTTCAATTTTTAAACGCTGGATGGCAGGCGCAAAACTAAATTTTAGGTTTTCTGAGTATGCACGGATGCGCAATTGGCAAGAAACCAGCCGCTCTGATCCAGCAAGTTATATAAATGCACTGAAAGAGCTGGGTTTTGACGTGAAAATTAAACCTTATAAAGAAAATAATATAGCCTTGTCAGAAGATCCTTCTGTGCATCGTTTTTTCCCAGCGGTAGCCCTGGTACCTGCACCAGATTTGTGGCAAAGATTAAAAGATTATTTTTTTTCGGCTTATGAGAACTCATTGTTTGAATTAGCCGTTTTTACTGTTATTGCAATTTTACTTTTTAGCGGTAGACATCTGTATATCAATTACAAAATTAATAAGACACGACAAACACTACCATTGGTAGTGGGCGGTTGGGGGACACGGGGTAAGTCAGGGACCGAGCGTATTAAAGCTGCTATGTTCAATGCATTAGGCTACAGTCTGGTTCTGAAAACAACCGGTTGCGAAGCTATGTTCCTGCACTCGGCACCCAATGGAAAAATGTATGAGATGTTTTTGTTTCGTCCCTATGATAAAGCAACTATATGGGAACAATATGATGTTATGCGTTATGCAGAAGCGTTAAGCGCTGATGTTTTTTTGTGGGAATGCATGGCGTTAAACCCTGATTATGTCAAGATTTTACAGCAGAATTGGGTGCGGGATGATATTTCAACAATTACGAATACTTATCCTGATCATGAAGATATACAAGGACCTGCTGGCATCAACATTCCTGAAGTAATGACTAATTTTATACCAAAATCAGGTGTATTGTTGACTACTGAAGATCAAATGCGTCCAATTCTGTCAGAGGATGCTTCGAAGAAAAACACAGTTATCTCAAGTGTCGGTTGGTTAGAAGCTGGACTTCTGACACCAGATATTTTAGAGCGATTTCCCTATGAAGAACACCCGGATAATATTGTGTTGGTTCTACGTTTAGGTGAGGAGTTGGGGATAGCGCCTGATTTTGCTTTGAAAGAAATGGCTGATCGAGTAGTGGCTGACCTTGGTGTACTCAAAACCTTTCCTGTTGCATGTTTGAATACGAGAAAGTTGCAATTTACTAATGGAATGTCTGCCAATGAACGTTTTGGTTGTTTGAGTAACTGGCGCCGGATGGATTTTGATAAGCAGGACTATGTTAATGAGCCTGGTGTATGGATCACTACAGTTGTGAATAATCGCGCAGATCGTGTGGCACGTTCCGAAGTTTTTGCAAATCTTATAGTGACAGAAATAAATGTGGATCAACATTTTCTAATAGGCAATAATCTATCTGGCCTACTTGGGTATATTCAGGAAGCATGGAAGAATTATTCGGCTCAATTAACATTATGGTCTGATCTGGGTGAAGTGAGCCCTGAAGAAGTATTTCTACAATTTGTGCTTCGCTTCCGTGTAGCTTATACGTCAGACTTGGTAATTGCGCGTTTGCAAGCAATGTTAGTTGCGCAACCGGATATTCCTAAGGGTGAAGTGGCGAATTTATGTGCGTTGTGGGACACACCTCAGATGTTACGTGAGAAATTAGCTTTGGCCGGGATTGAGCGTGATCTTAACGCCATCATGTTTCATCATGAGCTAAATATGAAACAACTTGCAGCTTATGATATTTTTGTTGAGAAAATAAGAAATAGTAGTGATAAAAAAGAACTAGATAAATCACTTAGGCAACAACTCTATCATTGGTTTAGCGAAAAAATTAATGTTATAGAAGATTCTCATGCGACGGGAGATGAAATAATTACTCATATTTGTGAGGCAACGCCGCCAGGGTTTCTAAACCGTATCATGGGCATACAAAATATCAAAGGGACTGGCTTGGACTTTGTTTACCGATGGCAAGCATGGGACACCTGTTATGAGGCATGCAACCAATTGCGTGCCCGAGAATATGCCGCTGTTCTACAAGGTTTACAAACATTATCAACCTTTCGTGAATACGGGCCCTTATGTGTCGAGTATGTCGGTGAAACAATAGTGGCTGCTAAGCATAACCCTTATGCTCAACGTGAGAGTGCGCAAGCTGAAATTACTATAATTGGATCAAATCTTGAATTATGTTTACGTGAAGCATCTCAAAAATCTGGTGCAGTACGAAAAGAAGGTTGGTTTGCTAAAATTGTTGAGGTCGTAGAAGCTTTTCTTGATGCAGGTGACGCTGTTAAACGGCGAAAGATTGCTGACAAAATCTATCTAGATTTGGTTTCAGAGCGAATTAGTATCGAACGTGCGGTTCTGGAATTACAGAAACTGAATAAGCGACAAAAAGGGGGGTGGTTGTTAACTAGGCTGCCGCGTAATTCATAAAATAAGGTGTTTATTAGCTAAACGGCTCTGAAATGACTATCAGGGCCGCTTAGAACTAAACGCTAGATCTTGTTTGTTCATTAGTTTTTGAGCATGAAGGATTACTTAGTCGTCAGTATCGTCAGCTTCATCATCATCATAAGTTTCATTATCTTCGCTATCTATATCAGAATCGCCATCATCGGTATCATCTGATTGATTCTCATCATCAACGTCTTCAGCTATTACTGTAGTTTCTTGTTGGATAGCTTCAAGTTCATTATCATCTATTGCACTTTCACGTTCATCCATAAAACCTGGAGGATATTGGCCTGGTTTTGGATCGCCGCAGGCGGTTATCCCAAGCGCTATGAGGGCTGCAGCAAGTAATGAATGTTTCATAATAATCTCCTTAAAAGTTGGAATAATTTTTCTCAACATTATGTATATATCCATTTAGTTACAAGTCACAGGATTAGCTTATGACTTCACAAGAGAACACGAATAAGTAGATATACTCATTCTTTTATAAGCATAACATCTTTATAAAAAACAAGGCATTATTTGATAAGTTAGGTGTTGGTTAAATGAAACAAATAGAGAGTATTAATATAAATTATTTACTCAAAGTATTGGCATGTCGGTTTTTTCTTGCTGCTGAAGTTTCCACATGCGTGCATAGATATTGTTAGCTGCTAACAGTTGTTGATGATTTCCACGTTCAATAATGCGCCCTTGGTCCATGACCAGAATTTGATCTGCATCAGCAATGGTGGACAGGCGGTGGGCAATGGTAAGCGTAGTTCGGTTAGCAGCAATGCGACTCAATTCTGTTTGAATGAGTTTTTCGGATTTTGAATCTAGTGCTGAAGTAGCTTCATCAAAAATGAGTATTTCTGGATTTTTTAGTATTGTTCGGGCTATTGCCACACGTTGTTTTTCTCCACCGGAAAGTTTCAAGCCACGTTCACCTACAACAGTTTCATACTTTTCTGGTAGGCTCTCAATAAAGTCATGGATATGAGCTGATTTGGCCGCAGCAATGATTTTCTCTGGTGAGGAGTCCGGGTGACCATAGGCGATGTTGTAATAAATGCTGTCATTAAATAACACCGTATCTTGTGGGACTATACCCATGCATGCGCGTAAGCTTTGTTGAGATACTTCGCGGATATCCTGATTATTAATTTTGATACTGCCCGATTGCACATCATAAAATCGAAATAATAAACGTGCTAGCGTTGATTTTCCAGAACCACTCTCGCCAACAACTGCAATGTTTTGGCCACATGGTATATCAAAGTTAACGTCAAACAAGATTTGACGATTGGATTCATAGCTAAAATTGACATGGTCAAAGCGGATGGCTGCATGTTGCGCATTAAGTGTTTTTGCATTAGTTCTATCCTGTATCTCTTTGTTCTCGCCCAGTAGTGTAAACATGCGCTCCATATCAGCTAGCGAGTGTTTGATTTCACGGTAAACAAAGCCAAGAAAATGCAGTGGCATGTACAATTGCAGCATAAAAGCATTCACCAGGACCAGGTCTCCCAGTGTCATACTGCCTTCAATCACTTCTTGGGCAGCCAGTAACATCAATAGTGTGACGCCGATGGCGATAATGAGGCTTTGACCAGCATTTAGAGAGGCCAGCGATATTTGATTACGTATGGCGGCTTTTTCCCATGACTGTAAATGTTCATCATACCGTCGGGCTTCCCAAGATTCATTGCCAAAATATTTCACAGTTTCGTAATTTATAAGACTATCAACAGCTTGGGTATTGGCTTTGGAGTCCATGTTATTCATGGTTCGTCGGAAAATCATGCGCCATTCGGTGACAACCAGTGTGAGCGTGATATATGCCAATAGTGTAAGAAAGATAATAATAGAGAACCAAATGTCATATTTATTGATAAGAATAGCCATCACCAGGCCAATCTCAAGTATTGTGGGCACAATATTAAACAGCATGAAATTCATTACAAAAGAAATGCCGCGTGAGCCGCGTTCGATATCACGTGATACACCACCCGTTTGCCGCTCTAGATGAAAACGTAACGATAGCGTATGTAAATGTGTAAATACTTTATTCGCGATACGACGAATGGCGCGTTGTGTGACTTTAGCAAAAACGGCATCGCGCAACTCACCAAACAATGTACTGCACAAGCGTAATACACCGTAGCTGATGACTAGAAAAACTGGCAAAACAAGCATTGCATGGGGTTGATCCAGCGCATCAACGATTTCTTTTAAGATTAGTGGCACGGAAACATTAGCCAGCTTTGCCAGAATGAGCAGTGATAATGCCAGAATGACTCGACCCTTGAATTCCCATAGATAAGGTAATAAAGATGCGATCGTTTTCCAGTTGTGTCTAATGGCTTGTGTCTCCTGACAACGTAGTAACTTCGTGGCTGGTAAAAGGCTTAAATTAAGAAAAGATAACTGATAGAGAAACCAATTAATGTTATTAACCCTAATAGACACCAGATCAACATGAGTTTGCCAGGGCGGTATTGGTCTGGGATAGCTTTATCAAACATTACCAAAGTATTTAATATCGCCAAGATGGGCGCTGAAACAAAAGCAACAATTGTGGCCACTTTAACCATAGCCCCCATTGATGGTAGAAAAAAGAACAAAATTGTTAATGTGCCAGCAATCGTAATTAGTAACCAGATTAAATAGGTTTTCTCGTTGTTGCGATGCTTGACCTGATTAGGAAAGATCAATTCCATCGATATGCTGATAGTCCGTGGGAAAGCATCCAGTAGCGTCAGTGTAGTACTAAACATGGTTGTAAAAGCAGCAATGGCAACAATTGGAAAAGCCCATGTGCCAAGCGCTTGCTGATACATGCCTAATAATTGTCCTGCAAATGCTGCACCACCCGCTTCAAATGATTCGCCACTGCCATACATGACTAATGCGCCCAGTAATAAAAAACATATCGCTAACAAAGCCGTACCAAAGAATCCTACCCTAAAATCGAATAAAGCTGTTTTCATACTGGCAACTCTACCTTCACTCTCATTTTTGCTTTCAGACCAGATGGAATGCCATACAGAAATATCCATAGGTGCGGGCATCCAGCCAAGAAATGTCACGAGGAAGACCAAATGCGCTGTTTCTGAGAACGTAAAGAAAACGGTTGCTGATTCATAATGCCCAGGATTATTAAACAACAACATGATAACGGCGGCAACTGAAGTTATTGATAACAATAGGATAATAAATTTGACCAGCCTATCCAATAGAACGTAGTGTCCACTAGCTAATAATGTAAAACAGATGAGAAGGATCAAGCTGCTGATAATCGCCGCGACCATTTGTGGTTCAAACCCACCAAGGCCTTGAAGACCAAAAATATGCGTGATTAGCCCGGCAGTCACAACAGTAACCGCTGCTTGAATAATGAACATTGTTGCAACAGTCATTGACAGATAAATCCACACTGCCCATATGCCAAGCTTTTTGTAACCATGAAGAATATTTCTTCCGGTAGCTGCCGTGTAGCGTGGGCCAAACTCAAAGAATGGATATTTGATGAGATGAATAATCACAATAGCAATAATCAGCTCAAATCCGAACATCCCACCGGCACGTGTGGATTGCACTAAATGTGAAACGCCAACAGCGGCACCTGCATACAGAAGGCCAGGCCCTAATCGTGCTAACAGGCCGTTAAAAATTTTCTTTTGCGTCATTTATCAAATCCGCGAGTTTTAAGTGCCATTAAACGTTTCATTAAAAAGATGTAACGCATGGTTACGTCGTAAACGAGAGTATATTAACTGGTAATTAGGCAAAAATGCTATGCCTGTGTGTATTGAGGGCACGCAATTTTATTTGTGACGTAAATAATACAATTAACTGCTTTGTCGAAGATTAAATGAATCAAGTGGATTTCTGGTGCAGTTCACTGCCGCACAGGCAGCTTAGAAATGGTGATCCGATTTATCCTTTAATGCGGTTTTCGAGGTTGCAAGATAAAGGTGTAGTATTATATTTTGTGGTTCCTCAACGTAGCCAGACCAATTTATTAAATAAGGAAATATATGAAGAAACAGTTTTTTGCGTTATTGCTTCTACTTTTTTGTACTAGTGCTATTTATGCTTCGGTTGAAGATATTCTGAAAAATGTTGAGCGCAGTGCGCGTACCTGGCTTGAGCTGGTGGATAGTGGCGAATACCTTGAGAGTTGGAAAAACTCGTCAGATTTATTGCGCGGTAACAGGTCTGAATCAGATTGGATTAAATCAATCACAGCAACTAGAGCGCCACATGGTTCTGTTGATGCTAGGTATATTGCTACAGCAGCACAATCAAAAACATGGCCCGATTTGCCTGATGGAGAATATATTATCCTTCAGTTTTATATTACGTTGTCAATTAAAGGCTTGGCGATGGAGACTGTAACATTGTCAAAACAGTCAGATGGAACCTGGCTTGTTGCGGATTATTCTCTTGATTGAGTGTATGCAAATGTGGGTTTTCTCATCGTATAATTTAGTTTAGTGTTGTTATTGTTTGTTATTTGTTTGCGATCATTTCATGGTGGTGTTTGGCGCTGTTAATGCAGCGAAAGCCTAGACGCTGATAGAGTTGGTAAGCGCGATAATTTGCATGCAGCACTCTTAAGCGAAGCGGTATATTTCGTTGTTGTGCTTTTGTTAGGATTTGTTGAATTACTTTGGTGCCAAGACCACTATTTTGATACAGGGGAGTGATTTGGATCTCGGCGAGCCAAAGATGGTCGTCACGTTCTTCTAGAATGAACATGCCGGCACGCTTTTTGTCCACAATAATCAATGTGATGTTCTGTGTGTTCCAGGTATTCCGAAACAAAGTCAGTTCTTCTTCTTTGTCCCAATAGCCAAATTCTAGGGTAATTAGATTCTGATAGATCTCTTGGTTCAGTGCATAGAGCCAGTCATAATCTGAATTCATTGCGGGGCGGGTGTGGAAGATCATCGGTGTGAATAAGGGTTGGTTTATTTACTGTCGATAGGCTTTATCAACGCTACTTTTTGCCACCCAATCAGTTATCCGTGGGAAGCATCATTTAACCAGCGAGACTTTAAATTGCGACATTGCTGTCGTGATTTTTTATATAAAGTAATGTAAATTTGGTGCAATGTACACTACCAAAAAAATTAACATCAATAACTTTTTTGATTAGTTGTTTGAGGTTTAGTATATAAGTTCATGGGGAAGAAACTCATGTTGTCATTTATACAGCT
>JAOULU010000366.1 GCA_029881855.1 Nitrosomonas sp.
ACTTTGTCAGGAAAGTAAAGGCAGGTGCGGACGCTGCTATTACTCAATATTTTTACAATGCTGATGCTTATTTTCATTTTGTAGACTCATGTGAAACCGCTGGCCTAGATATTCCAATAGTTCCTGGCATTATGCCCATCAATAAATTTTCTCAATTAGTACGTTTTTCAGATGCTTGTGGTGCAGAAGTCCCTCGCTGGATTCGCAAAAAACTGGAAGCTTATGGTGATGACAGTGCCTCAATCCATGCTTTTGGATTGGATGTTGTTACCGCACTTTGCGAACGTTTGCTCAATGCGGGCGCACCCGGTTTGCATTTTTATACATTAAATTCTGCCATCTTAACCACGACCATATGGCAACGTCTTGGTATCAAGTAATTCATGACATTCAGGTAATGAAATTGAATAGGGTGTTTTAGATGACATAAGCCGGTATATAATGCCCACTATATTATTTGGAGTAAATGAAAAGGTATAAGGTTGTGAAATGAAAAAAACAAAAGCTAATACAAAGAAAACAAAAGCTGAAACAAAGAAACCGACTGCTGAAGAATCAACTGAGCCATTAGCAACAGAACAACAGACTGATGAAACACTGACTTTGGAAACACCGCTATCGCCAATCAATGAATGTGTTGATCATGCTCGAGAAGTTATTGCTACCCAACTAGGGCGGGTAAAAGCAAAGGGTTATGATTTCGCGCCTGAATTTAGAGATATGACGACGCAACTGTATTTATTTGGTGTGATGTGGAAGTACGCTGAAGGGTTAGAAGGTGTAACTGATGCACGAGAAACTGCATTCTCAGCCATGGAAACTATGCTGATAAGTGATCGGGTGCCCCAGAAGAAGGTGCCTAAACGAATTGAGTTTTTGAGAAAAATGTCCAAAGTAGAAGATGGTAGTAATGCACTTGCAGTAGCGATTGGATATGACTCTCAACTTGATGATAATAGTTTGGTTGAGGTATTTGATCATTACATTGATGTTGTTCAAGTTTCAGGTGCTTTTTGGCGCCTTTATGATCGTTGCAAGAAAACCATGTTATATGGCGGTTTGTTTGTCGCATTTGTTGTGATCTGGTTTGTAACACTGTTTATGCCAGGTAATAGTGCAATTGCTATTCTTGCTGCAGGATTGATTTCTGCAGCTATATTTGTGATTCCTGTGTTTTTAGTTGGATTATGGATTTATCATTCAAAAATAAAGAAAGCTGAATCTAAGTAACAACTAGGTGTGAGATTCTGCAAATATACTTAATATTAAGTTTTAGTTTATAAAGTCTGTTTAAACCACATAATTGGCTATTGAGTATAGAATGAGCGAACATATCATTGATGGAAAGGCAATAGCTAAAGCGGTGCGAGCGGAATGGAAGCAGCGTGTTGAAGCTTTAGTTAAGCTTGGTATTACACCTGGTTTGGCGGTAATTATCGTTGGTGATGATCCTGCATCGAATATTTATGTTCGTAATAAAATTAAGGCTTGTAGTGAAATCGGTATTCATTCCGAAGTCCATCGTTTTTCAGGGGACACTCAACAAGAAGAAATTTTAAGCTGCATTCATGAATTGAATGATAATGAGCGTATTCATGGCATTCTAGTACAGCTTCCATTACCGCCACACTTTAAAAATAATCAACTTATAACTTCTATTGCTACTGGGAAAGATGTTGATGGATTTCATTTATGTAATATAGGCGCATTAGTTACCGGTAATACAGTATTTTCACCCTGTACACCTTATGGTGTGATGGTGATGTTGGCAAAAAATAAAATCCTTATTGAAGGACAGCATGCGGTAGTGGTGGGACGTAGTAATATTGTCGGTAAGCCAATGGCGTTGATGTTACTGGAGCAGGGTGCCACGGTTACTATCTGCACTTCAAAGACACGTGATTTGGC
>JAOULU010000075.1 GCA_029881855.1 Nitrosomonas sp.
TTTTCTCGAAAACGCCTAGTGTAGAAGGGTTAGTTAGCATTAATCCGGCAGTTTTAGGTCCAACAGCCGCTTTCAATGCACCCATGTCTACATTGCCTTCTTTATCGGTTGCGATTTCAACCACTTTAAAACCGCACATAACAGCAGTAGCAGGGTTGGTACCATGCGCAGCATCGGGTACGATAATCTCGTTGCGCTCGAAGTTTCCCTTAGATTCATGATAGGCGCGGATCATCATAACACCGATGAGCTCACCTTGTGCGCCGGCCATAGGCGTTAAGCTAACGCCTGCCATACCGGTGACATCTTTTAAAATCTCTTGCAACTCATACATGCATGCCAGATAACCTTGTCCAGTGTTCTCTGGAGCCAATGGGTGTCGGTTAATAAATTGTGGCAACATGGCCAATGAATTACAGGCACGGGGGTTATATTTCATTGTGCATGAACCCAATGGATAGAATTCAGTGTCGATAGAAAAATTCTTCTGAGATAAGCGCGTGTAATGGCGCACGGTATCCATCTCAGAAACTTCCGGCAGTAATGGGGGTGTTTTGCGTTGCAAATTTTCAGGTATTTTATTGGCGCTTGCAGCAGTTGCAGGAGCCTGAGAATAATTGCGACGCCCTGGGCGAGAGTGTTCAAATATCAACATGATTTTATGTGACGTTATCCTGATTTATTTTAAAGCAGCCAAGGCTGCATCATAGTTGGGTTCATCGGCAATTTCTGGTACTAACTCAGCATGAATGATTGTGTCTGACTCATCCAGAACAATAACCGCGCGTGCGGTAATACCTGCAAACGGGCCTTCAGCTATGGCAACGCCATAGTCACGCATAAAGTTAGCGCCTCGCATGGTTGACAAGGTGACGACTTTATCTAGATTCTCAGTATCACAGAAGCGGCTCATGGCGAAGGGTAAATCTGCTGCAATAATTAATACGACCGTATTATCCATATTGCTGGCTTGCTCGTTAAATTTGCGTGTCGAGAGTGCACATACGGGTGTGTCGAGACTTGGGACAATATTCAAGACTTTTTTCTTGCCCGCATAATTAGCCAGTGTGACATCAACAAGGTCTCTGTTCACGAGTGAAAATGGTTTGGCTTTTTCGCCGACTTTTGGAAAGACACCATCAACTTTAATCGGATTGCCTAAATGAGTGACCATAGTATTTCCTTTATTAGAATTGTAAATTGGATATCGTGTAACTAATAATGGCTTATGAAATTAGTTGATAGCCTGGGTTAGCAGTTCAGCATATTGCTGTATATCCTTAGATGTTTTTGTTTCTGTCGCGCAGACGAGTAAAGTGTTGCCCATTTCTGCGTAGTGTTCTTGTATATTCAGACCCGCAATGATGCCCTTGTCTTTTAATTTGGACAGAATTTCATTGATAGGCGCAGGTAAAGTTAACGCTGCCTCATGGAAAATAGGCCCACTAAAGGTTCTTTTTACACCAGCAATTTTTTCTATGCGTTCAACCAACTCAAGTGTGTTGGCATGGGATTGTGCCGCAACAAGGCGTAAACCCTCGGGACCAAGTAATGCCATGTAAATGGTGGCCGCTGTGACCATTAGACCTTGGTTGGTACAAATGTTTGATGTGGCTTTAGAACGTCGAATATGCTGTTCGCGTGCTTGTAGTGTGAGCACAAATCCTGGTTTATTGTCTAAATCGTTGGTTTTACCAATGATACGACCAGGGATTTGTCTTAGTAGATTATTCTTACAGGCCATAAACCCAAAATATGGGCCACCACTGGACAAAGGAATGCCCAATGGTTGACCTTCGCCTACAGCAATATCAGCACCTTTACTGCCCCATTCTCCGGGTGGTGTGAGTAGTGCCAGTGCGGTTGGGTTAACCACACCAATCGCAAAAGCATCTTTGCTGTGCGCCCAATCTGTTAATGCGTCAACGTTTTCTAGGACACCAAAAAAGTTAGGCTGAGGAATAACTAATGCAGCAAAATCTTCATTAGAAATCTCGTCGAGAGATTCTGGCAAAACCTGTCCCGATTGGGTGCAAAAAGGGAGTTCGACGACTTCAATTTTTTGATTGCTGACAATGGCACGAACGACTTTTCGATAAACAGGGTGAACAGTCTTGGGTATTAGGATACGGCGTGATGACTTATGGGATCGTACTGCCATTAAGGCTGCTTCAGCCAATGCAGTAGCACCATCGTACATGCTGGCATTGGAAACATCCATGCCAGTGAGTGATGCCATCATCGTCTGATATTCATAGAGTAATTGTAATGTGCCCTGACTGGCTTCAGCTTGGTACGGCGTGTAGGAAGAATAGAATTCACCGCGCGTGGTAATCTGCCATACTGCGGCGGGTATATGGTGCTCATAGGCACCTGCACCGATGAAGTTTTGATAGAGTCCATCGGTATTGGCGCGTTCCATCATAAGCCGAGTTATTTCCATTTCACTTAGGCCTGGCGGAACACCTGTTAACTCACCACAAATTAAGTCATTTGGAATTTCATCAAAAAGTTCTTCAATAGTGTTTGCGCCAATGCTGGAAAGCATTTCAGCAATATCTTCTTTAGTATGTGGAATAAACGGCATGTTAGGTATTGATAAATCTTAAAGAAATAATAAAAGTTAGTATGCTTGTGCTTGCCATATCAATCAATGAATTTTTAGCGCTTAGTGCGCTTCGTTCTCTAATAGAGATTGATAACCTGCTGCATCAAGCAATCCATCAAGTTCAGTGGTATTGGAAGGGTTCAGTTTAAATAGCCATGAACCATAGGCATCCTGATTGATTTTCTCTGGCTCAGATTCAAGATCAGAATTAATAGCAGTGACTTCTCCTGAAATTGGCGCATAAACATCAGCGGCTGCTTTTACTGATTCAGCTACGGCGCATTCTTCTTTTTGTTTAAGTTCACGACCTACTTGTGGTAACTCAACAAACACCATGTCGCCAAGTAATTCTTGTGCATGGTGGGTAACACCAATCGTTACTGTACCGTCACTCTCAGTTTTTACCCATTCATGTGAGTTGGTATATTTTAAGTCTGTTGGAACACTCATTTTATTACTCCAGAATTAAGTCAATTTTCATTATTATTACAATTCAAACCAGCACTTTGCCATTTCTTACAAATGGGTATTTTACCACTTTGGCACGTAGTTTTTTATCTCGTACTAAAACATTTACTTCATCGCCTATTGATAGTTGTGAAGTAATGCGTGCAAGTGCAATCGATTGGTTAATGGTAGGTGAAAAACCGCCACTGGTGATTTCGCCTTGGTATTCAGTGCCATCATGTTGTGCAACAACAGTTTGGTGTCCGCGTAGCACACCACGATCAAGTAAAACCAACCCAGCGAGTTGATTTGTTGCGGGGGAATCTAGGAGTGCTTGTTTGCCTATAAAGTCGCGCTCGCTTTTCAAGTCAACCGTCCATGCTAGGCCAGATTCAAGTGGGGAGGTTGATTCATCCATATCCTGACCGTAAAGATTCATGCCTGCTTCTAATCGCAGTGTGTCACGAGCTCCTAGTCCAGCAGGTGCAACGCCGGCTGCAGACAATGCGTTCCAGAAGGTCGTGGCATCATCTGCGGGCAGTATAATTTCAAAGCCATCTTCGCCAGTATAGCCAGTACGTGCAATAAAATATTGATTGAGAACGGTTGATTGGAATAATTTTAAGTTTTCTGTGGCTGCCTGTGAATCAGGTATCACTTGCCAGACTTTTGCTCGTGCATTAGGGCCTTGAACAGCAATCATGGCTAAATCACGGCGTGGTGTAATTTCAAGATCAGGTGCGAGGGTATCTCGTTGTTTCAGTATCCACGCGACATCTTTTTCAGCTGTGCCGGCGTTGACAACAATGCGGAACCAGGACTCAGACAGGAAATACACAATAAGATCGTCGATTATACCGCCATCTTGCTTTAACATGCAGGTATATAGTGCTTTGCCGGGGGTTTTTAGTTTGTCGACGTTATTAGCAAGTAACTGACGTAAGAATGTGCGGGTATTATCACCTTTAATATCAACTGGCAGCATGTGCGAGACATCAAACATACCGGCATCTTGGCGTACTTTATGGTGTTCTTCTAATTGTGAGCCATAATGTAGTGGCATATCCCAACCACCAAAATCTACCATTTTGGCATTCATATCACGGTGAGCCTGATTAAGGGGTGTTGTTTGTAGCACGGTTTATTCTCCCGGAATTGTAAAAACAAGTCATATTGAATGACTTCACCCCTCTGTCCTTTTTACCTGAGAGATTTGCGGATAAACTTTCCGCGTGCCCCTTCGGTGGCTAAGTATAATCACTTAGCACTCTCCAGATTGCCTGTCACAAACGGTTCTCGGGGTACAAGTTAGGCTTGACCATGCCTGAGCGATTCCGGGGGGGTTACGCCTTCGGCGGCGCCCTAAAAACGGCGCGCTCTCCTGCTTGGACATAAAATGGCAGATTGCGCACTATACCTTAGCAAGTATGGTTTATACAAGATATCTCACAAAAATTTAGTAAAAAAATTTAGTTTGTTTTTCAAATAAGTATCTACAGGGATTGTTGAGTAACTGATTGGTTTATCATGGTTGTCGATTTATAAGTATTCTGATGATTTTAAAACAGTCGATCAGTTTGAGATTTATTGTCATACTGCATACTTGACGATTTGTGATTATTGTAGAATTAAGTCTGTACATGGATGAGTATAAAAGGAAGAGTGATGAGAACAGTTTTGATTACTGGTGCTAACCGCGGTATAGGTTTGGAATTTGTGAATCAATATGCAAGGGATGGATGGCGTGTTTTGGCGTGTTGTCGTTGTCCTGATACAGCGGATGTACTAGACAATCTGGCGAAGCAATATCCTGAACAGGTTATGGTCCATGCACTAGATCTTACCAACCATAAACAAATTGAACAGCTATCAAAAACATTATCTACAATACCTATTGATTTGTTGATTAATAATGCCGGTGTTTATCCCACAGCTAGAGGGGATAATTTTGGTAAAACAGACTATAAAGCATGGATGCATGCATTTGAGATTAACACCATGGGGCCGCTTAAAATGGCAGAGGTTTTTTTTAAACAAATTTCAATCAGTGATTTGAAAACGATTGTTACGATAACGAGTAAGATGGGTAGTATCGCAGATAATCATCGTGGTGCAAGCTATGTTTATCGAACCAGTAAATCAGCAGTTAATATGGTGATGAAAAGTCTTGCGATAGATTTAGAATCAGCTGGTATTACTGTTGTTTCATTGCATCCGGGATGGGTCAGAACAGATATGGGGGGACCAAATGGATTGATTTCGGCTGAGCATAGTGTCACTGGTATGCGACAAGTGATTGATGAATTAAGCTATGCAGATTCTGGTAAGTTTTATGCTTTTGATGGGCAAGTTGTACCTTGGTGAAACAATAGATAGTTTGGTTGTTATGATAGAAATAAAGTGATTAGGGCTTTTGTATGACAGTGAAGTGGCAGCGAGATGATTTTACTATTACTGATGATTTTTCTGCTTTAGACATTACACTTATTCATGATTTTTTGCGCCATTCTTACTGGGCAAAAGAAATACCTCGAGAGACCGTTGTTCGGTCGTTAGAGCATTCCATTTGTTTTGGGATGTTTTATAAAGATAAACAAATTGGTTTTTGTCGTGTTGTCACCGATTGTGCAACTTTTGCCTATCTGGCGGATGTCTTTGTCATGGAAACATTTCGCGCACAAGGACTGGGGAAGTGGTTGGTGGATTGTGTGTTAGCACACCCTGATCTTCAAGGTTTGCGTCGATGGATGTTGTCAACACTAGACGCCCATTGGTTATATGAGAAACATAACTTTGTGCCACTCAAACATCCTGACTGGTTTATGGAAATAGCCAAGCCTAATATATATTTGAACGATAAAAATGATTGAAAATTGTATTAACTAAACGATAACAATACTGTTACGTGTTTTCTTTGCTTCATATAATGCAGTATCGGCCGCTAAATAAAGAGAATCTATTTGCATATCTCTGGCAGTAGTGCAGACTTTGCAGACAATTGATATGGTAAGGAAATCGTGAGCTTTACTACGTTTGTGTTTTATCGCTAAAGCGATAACACCCAGTTGAATCTTTCTTATAATTTTGTTAACTTGCTTTGCATCCATATTATTGAAAATAATACCGAATTCTTCTCCGCCGAGTCTAAATACAAAGTCATTCGGACGTTTAAGGGTGTGTTTGAGCAGATGCGCAACTTGTGTTAGCGCATGGTCACCTGCTTGATGACCATAAAAGTCATTATATTCTTTGAAGAAATCAATATCTATAATACATAGAGTAATTGATGTTTCCATGCGTTGAGCAAGCTTAAGTTGTTGCTCTAGAATATTATCAAAATGTCGCCGATTGAATAAGGTTGTTAATTTATCAGTAATAGAAAGTTCTTCAAGCCTTTTTTTGTCCGTTATATTTTGAAGTATGTTTGTAAATCCTCTGTTATTTATGTTGTTTTCTAAAATAGGGATCAAAATAGAATGGAACCAAATAGTTTCATTGTTTTGATTAGTTCGGCTTATTTCACCTTCCCATGATTGATCAGTTTGAATTGTTTTGGTTATGGTTGAATAAAGAGGGTCTTTTTCTTGACCAGGGAGGAAGAAGAAACTTTGTTTATCAATAAAATCAGATTTTATCCCTTCCAGTGCGCGGCAAAGTGAATTACTGATGTCTTTGATGTGGCCTTCAGTGTCTAAATGAGCAATCATAATATTCTGATCTATTAAGGTTGCTCTGTTATCGATTAGAATCTGGGCTTCGGAAGAGCGATGACTAATGATCAAACCTAGCCATATGGCAAATAGAACTGCGGCAAGACAAAGCAGCAATATTTCCAATTTAAATTGGTTGATGGATTGCTCCAGTAAATTGTTGTCGACAGAGAGTTCATTGTTTTGGTGTTCAATTATTTGACCTAAAAGCCCCATAATTTGCTGACTCAGTGGTATGGCCTGATCTCTTAATAAATAATTAGCGCGATTCCAGTCATCACTTTTCCTTATTTCTAGGGTTCTATTGGATAAAGAAATAAGTTGCTCTCGATTTTCACTGAGTATGCTAAAGACTGATAGTTGATGGGGTGAAAATAGTTTTTGTTCAGACACTAAATGTTCAAAGTGCTGTTGATTCTCTGCCCAACTTATCTCAAAATCTTCAATAAAATATGTGTGCCCCGTTATAATATACGAGCGTATGTGTACCAGTGCTTTGCCTAATGTATTGCGAAACTTAATTAAACTTATTAAAAGTTCCTTGCGTTCTTGGTTAATCTCAAGGGATTCTTCTAAATCAACCAGTTGCATTATTCTATCCGTCATAGATAACAATAACGGAACAACTTCTTCGGTAAGTAACTGATTGGCCGGCAGATTGCTGTCCCTATTGGACACGTCATAAATTTCAAACTGCGTTTTCTCCAATTTATTAAGAAGGGCTTGAAGTTCTTTAAAATGTATTGTGTTTTCGTTATGTGTCCAATGTTCGGATAATTGCAACATTTCTACTTCTGCCGCACGGATTTTTATCCAGGTCTCTCGTAAATTATTGTCAAAATGATCTTCTTTTAACAACAGCCATCCACGCAAAGAGCTTAGTGCCTGATTG
>JAOULU010000367.1 GCA_029881855.1 Nitrosomonas sp.
CCCTGGCTTTGGGGCTATCATCCGAGAATTTATGGTTTGTATCATGCTTGGTATAAAAATGTAAAACAAAACAGAATGGCCCATAATACAATTAAATATCAGAAGATTGATGTGGTGTTACGTCAACAGAGGCGGCAAGAATGGAATAAACCTGTTTTATGGCCACTTATATTGTTATCGATCGTATTGGTATTAGGATTGATTCCGGCCATCATGGCGTATCGTCGCAGAGAGCGTAGTTTGGGAATTGGTATTCAGTCGTCATGATTCTAGAAAGCAGAAGCAATAATGCTTAGATATATTGTTCGGCGGCTTCTTTATGCGATACCTATTCTCATCGGTGTGAATCTCATCACATTTACCTTGTTTTTTGTAGTTAACACACCTGATGATATGGCGCGGATGCATTTGGGTGTTAAGTACGTAACGCCGGCAGCGATTGACAAGTGGAAGCAGGAACGAGGTTACGATAAGCCGTTATTAATTAATAATGAAGAGAATGGCCTGCCAAAATTCACCAATACCATTTTTTTTGAAAAATCACTGGCAATGTTTGCATTTGAGTTTGGGCGTGCCGATGATGGACGTGATATTGCATATGAAATCAAGGCGCGGATGATGCCAAGTTTGGCGATAGCATTACCGGTGTTCATACTTGGGCTATTTGCTTACATTGCATTTGCCTTGTTAATGGTATTTTTTCGTGCGACATATATTGATTTTTGGGGGGTGGTAATATGTGTTGCGCTAATGTCTATATCCAGTTTGTTTTATATCATTGGCGGACAATTTCTTATTGGTAAGCTGTGGCATCTGGTGCCCATTTCTGGTTATGCGAGTGGGTTGGATATGGGGAAGTTCTTATTGTTGCCGGTTGTTATCGGTGTGGTCGGCAGTATGGGCGCTAATACACGTTGGTATCGCACCATTTTTCTAGAGGAAATGGGTAAAGAATATGTTCGGACTGCGCGCGCCAAAGGGTTGCCTGAGAGTCTCGTATTATTTAAGCATGTGCTGAAAAATGCAATGATCCCTATTCTGACGGGTGTTGTCGTGATTGTTCCGCTATTGTTTTTGGGTAGCCTGATTACTGAATCATTTTTTGGCATTCCCGGGCTGGGTAGCTACACAATCGAAGCTATTCAATCACAGGATTTTGCGATAGTGCGTGCGATGGTATTTTTAGGTTCGGTGCTTTATATTATTGGATTGGTGTTAACAGATGTTTCCTATACGTTAGTCGATCCGAGGATACGGCTTGAGTAGAAATGGGTTTAATGTGAGCCAAAACATCAGTTTTTATCAAATGTGCTATGAAATTGTGGCAATAAAGGAATAAAAATAGAATTGTAAATTGACTTATGGGTGAAAAATATACATAATCCCCGGTTCCGTTTGGAGGGGTTCCCGAGCGGTCAAAGGGATCAGACTGTAAATCTGACGGCTCAGCCTTCGAAGGTTCGAATCCTTCCCCCTCCACCAGTAGGACAAAAAGTACGTTGAATTGTTTTATATAGTCTTGGGTTAGGGAAGACCAGTTTATTGGTAGGTTATCTGGGTGCGCTCCTTCTAACTTAGATGCGGGTGTAGCTCAATGGTAGAGCAGAAGCCTTCCAAGCTTACGATGAGGGTTCGATTCCCTTCACCCGCTCCAGTTTAAAGGTTGTGGGTAAATAATGCTAGAGTTGTTGTTTGCCCATGTAGCTCAGTGGTAGAGCACTCCCTTGGTAAGGGAGAGGTCGCCAGTTCAATCCTGGCCATGGGCACCATAAGGTTTGATTGTACAGGTCGGGATGATAAAAGTACGCTAAGAGGAATTTAGATCATGGCAAAAAGTAAATTTGAGCGATCGAAGCCGCATTTAAATGTTGGTACGATAGGGCACGTAGATCATGGCAAGACCA
>JAOULU010000368.1 GCA_029881855.1 Nitrosomonas sp.
TTGTACGAAATACAGGTCGTAACCATAGATTTATATTACTTACTGTAGTCATCTAGCCATTGTTCAATAGTTTGGTTAGTAGGAGATATAGGAGTAATAACAGAACTAATACTCTCCCTTGTATCCGTACTACCTTGTTTACTTAAACCGTAGTTAGTCTTACTCGTAGTTTGATTTGCTTGAGTGCCGTTATTTCTATAGGGTAGCTGGATTAGCTTGTCCGAGTTCTTTGTCTGGGAGTTGTCCGAAACTTGTCCGTGCGTTGTCGGAAAACTGTCCGAGATAAAAAGCCTTTTTAATTTTTCATGATCAATTGATAACAAAGCCATACTATTTTTATCTAACTTTTCTTTTTCCTTTATTTCAAACATAAAAAGTAATCCTTTCATCTTTCCCATATAGTCATGGAATGATGATAAACGTCTGGGGATTTCAAGTTTCGTTTTTTGCCAGAACTTATAAAACGATTGTTTTTTCCCAACAGAAAAATGACCTTTTGGTAAAGGCGTTCCTTTTTTTCCATAATTGGTGGTTCTCATTCTTTTCAAATATATATTAAAAATAATGTACGCACTTTCACCTGTTAATAAATTAGTAAAATTCAAGGTGACACCTGAATACTTATGTTTTCCATAATTGCCAGTAGAATAGTTTTCATATATGAATACATTCATTTTCAGTTTTTTAACTATTACTTGAATAATCTTTTCTTTGTGTTCATCAAACCATTTTTGTTGGTCTGAGTCTAACTCCTGTTCAATGATCAAATGTCCATTGTTAATAGCTAATTTAACTCCCTTTTTAAGAATGTTTTCTAACATCTTCATTTTATTTGGCTAGGAAGATAAAGTGATTTTTTTCATTATATTTCCCTCCAACTAAAGCTTTTTACTTACTGCAATACGATCATTTATCCACTGTTCGATATCACTCTCTAACCAGCCTACGCATCTTTTGCCCAGATATATTTGCTTGGGAAAATCATTGTTTGAAATAAATATGTAAATGCTGCTTTTAGATAATGAAGTTTTGCGAATAACTTCAGGGAGTTTTATGATATTACTCATTGTTTGTACCTCTACGTTAAAATGCTTTCTTGCATCAGGTACATACACAATATATAAATAAATAATGTGGAAAAACGAAAATTAAATTGCCAATTTTGTTATGACATATTAAAAATATCAAAAAAGATCGTGTTCTATTTTGTCTTAGAGCCTAGATCAAGCATGCCTCTTAGCGTGCTAACATAACCAACTGTTAATACTTTCATTGCTAGTTTTTTTGTTTCTATTATTTTATTTGTAGCACTTGATCCAAAGTGGTCACCTTTTGGAAACAGCCATTTATAATATAAGAAATTTGTGACCTCAAATTTTTTAAGTTTTGACCATATAAATAAATCGCAATATGGAAGTACTTTTCCATTTCTAATTTTAGCCAGTTTGTTTGGGGTTATGAGTTTGGATTCTGTAAAATAAAATTTCTTACGTGCGACATGCAACCACTGTTTAAATTGATCCACAAGTTGTTCATTTGTTGCTGATAAACTTACTAGAAGGTGTAAATAATTAGGCTGGAATTTCTCTTCAGGCCATTTTTCTTCAAAATATTTTTGAAGCTCAAGGTCATACGAGTAAGGTTTGTCAAAATTATTTAATGTTTCTTCACTACAAAAATAATCCAACATACCTTCTGATGAGATTATATTAGCTATAGTATCAGCGCTATCATTGTCTAATGAAGCTATATGTGAATATGCTAGCCCCTCTTCTCTTAATGTTCTCCAGCTAGCATCTTCAAATTGATAGAAATCTGCGTCATGTACGTCTCTGTATAAAGTTAATGGCTTATTTTTAATAGCCGCAATATAGTGCTCTAACCAAAGTACATTTTTTTGTTC
>JAOULU010000370.1 GCA_029881855.1 Nitrosomonas sp.
ACAATACCTCAAAAATCTTTTTGGTTGCAAGCTCAGTTAAGCAGTCCTTTAGTTACCGTTGCGGTATATGTAAAAAAATGGTTGCCGGACGATCTATCTAAACGAATTAATTATGAGGGCAGTAAAACTGCTTATTAATAATGTGTTATGTTGATATTTAATCGAATACATACATAATAATTATATATTTTAAATATTAATTGAAAAAGAAAAGTCCACTATTTTCTAATCGTTCAATGTTAGTTGTATTAATTTGATATTGGACAAAATAATGGAATATTTCTAAGCGTTAAGTGTTAGACGCTAAACTCACGGAGTAGTTTATGTGCGGAATTTTAGGCATTGTAGCAAAGTCTCCTGCAAATCAGTTGCTTTATGATGGTCTGTTAATGTTGCAGCATCGTGGGCAAGATGCGGGGGGTATTGTAACGGCTCATAGTAATACATTTCATATGCATAAAGGTGGTGGTATGGTCAGAGATGTATTTCATACCAGTAATATGCGTTCATTGTCTGGAAATATGGGAATTGGGCATGTGCGTTATCCTACTGCTGGTTCAGCCGGATCGTCAGCAGAAGCACAACCATTTTATGTGAATTCACCATTTGGTATTGTACTGAGCCATAATGGAAATTTAACGAATGCAAAACAGTTAAATCATGAATTGTTTCGCGCTGATCTTCGCCATGTCAATACAAATTCAGATTCTGAAGTGTTGTTAAATGTGCTTGCGCATGAATTACAAGGTAGCACACAAAACTTTCAGTTAGATCCGGCAAGTATTTTTGCAGCCGTAACCGGCGTGCATAAACGCTGTCGTGGTGCTTATGCTGTTGTGGCGATGATTGCGGGATACGGGTTATTAGCCTTTCGTGACCCTTATGGTATTCGTCCATTAGTATTTGGTATGGTTGAAACAGATAAAGGGACCGAATATCTAGTAGCCTCCGAGAGTGTTGCACTGGATACACTGGGATTTAAACTGATTCGTGACGTAGCGCCAGGTGAAGCCATATTTATTGATGAAGCGGGTAATTTTTATAGTAAGCAGTGTGCAGATAACCCATCATTAAATCCATGTATTTTTGAATATGTTTACTTGGCACGGCCAGACTCCATGATTGATGGTATTTCGGTATATGAAACACGTCTAAATATGGGTGAACATCTGGCAGAAAAAATTAACAAATCAATGCGTCATCTTGATATTGATGTGGTCATCCCCATTCCAGATTCAAGTCGCCCAAGTGCCTTACAACTAGCCAATCAACTGGGTGTGGATTTTCGTGAAGGGTTTGTTAAAAATCGTTATGTTGGGCGTACATTTATTATGCCTGGGCAGCAGCAGCGCCGTAAATCAGTGCGTCAAAAGCTAAATGCCATGAGTATTGAATTTCAAGGTAAAAATGTGCTGCTTGTTGATGATTCGATTGTGCGTGGAACAACAAGTCGTGAGATAGTTCAAATGGCTAGAGAAGCAGGTGCGCGAAAGATATTCTTTGCATCTGCTGCCCCTCCCGTTCGATTCCCAAATGTTTACGGAATAGACATGCCTACCCGTCAGGAATTGATTGCAACAGATCGTAGTGATGAAGAGATTTGTCGTGAAATTGGTGCGGATCACCTTGTTTACCAAGATCTTAATGCATTGCGTCACGCGGTATCAAGAGTGAACCCATCTTTGACAAACTTTGAGACCTCCTGTTTTAATGGTGACTATATTACGGGTGATGTTACAGCGGATTATTTGAGCTCCCTTGAACTACACCGTAATTCAGGTCAGCCCGTTTCTCAGTTTAAATCTAAGACTCAACTTGATTTAAGCCTGGTTGTTTCTGATTAAAGAATAATTTTGTTTGGAGCAGTTTATAAATGCCGG
>JAOULU010000369.1 GCA_029881855.1 Nitrosomonas sp.
GTTTTTTTCCAGTTGTTTCATTCGGTCCTTAAGCTCGAAGCGCAACAACCGCCTGACACCAACCCGCATATTTTCTTCGGCGGCTTGACGGGTATCAAATAAACGTATTGCAACACATACCTGCTGATCCACTAATGCCGGGTAACCGGTCAGTTGTTTTCCCATTCGGGTAAACGTAATTTCTTCGGGTAAATCGCCAAAATCCCAGCGCATAACATTATCACGCTCTATGCTGTTTTTTTCTTCATCATCCACTTGCGCAAAAGTCAATTGTGCCGCTTGGCCGAGTTGCGATTGGAGCTGCGCAAGATCCCGGTTCATCGCCAGTTCACGGCCGGCATCATCAACCACTTTATAGTTCATCTGCAGGTACAGGGGCGGTTCTTTATCTTCCAAAATATTACTGGAAACCGGTACACCCACTTTCCGATGAACAAATTTTGCCAACAAATCGGTCAAAAAAATGGAATGATCGCCTGGCTGTAGATTTTCCAAAAATTGTGTAACTGATTCTGGCAGCGGCACCAGATGCCGCCGGATCTGCTTTGGTAACGCTTTAAAATACCAGGTAATTTTCTCGCGAATCAGGCCCGGCACCAAATGATCAAATGGGGCTTTGCTGAGCCGGTTGAGATGTGACAACGGAATCGTGACAGTTATGCCATCCAGTATATGACCGGGTTCAAAGCGATAGTGAAGCGGCAAACCATTTTCCCGATCCAGTTGCATGCTTTCAGGAAACTGTTCTTCAGTTACACTCCCCGCCGTATGGCGCATCAGGTATTCCCGGGTAAGATACAACAGCTGTGGATCTTTTTGTTCTGCTCGCCTACGCCATTTGTCGAAGCCTGCCCCGTTGTAAATCCGCTCAGGAATGCGCGCATCATAAAAAGCATAAATTTCTTGCTCGTCAACCAGCACATCCTGACGGCGCGTTTTGTGCTCCAGCTCTTCTACTTCACAAACAAGTTTATGGTTATGATCAAAAAATGGTGCCTGGGTAATCAAATCGCCAGCCACCAGTGCGCCACGAATAAAAATTTCACGTGCTTCTTTTGAATTTATTGGGCCATAATGGACACGCCGCTTGGGCATCACTGTAAGGCCATAGAGCGTAACTCGCTCATAGGCTGTCACTTGCGCCGACTTTTTTTCCCAATGCGCATTAAAATAGTGCTTTTTACATAATTGTCCGGCAATTCTTTCCAGCCACAAAGGATCAATTTTAGCGACACAACGCCCATACAGCTTGGTGGTTTCAACTAATTCAGCAGTAACAATCCATTTGGTTTTTCCTTTCTTAAGTACTGAACCTGGAAAAATTGAAAATTTGATACCACGCGCACCCTGATACTCATTGTCTTTCTCAGATTTGAACCCGACATTACCCAATAAACCTGCCAGCAATGCACGATGAATTTCATCATAACCTGCTGGAACCTGATTCGGTTTGAACCCCAACTCCTTTATCAACACATGCAGCTGACCATGAATCTCGCGCCATTCGCGCATTCTCCGATGTGACAGAAAATGTTCCTGACATTGCGCAATCAGCTTACGGTTGGATTTCTTATGCTTTAATGAATCATCAAAGAAGTCCCACAACTTCAAAAAGCCAAGAAAATCCGACCGCTCATCCTGAAAGCGCAGGTGCGCTCTGTCAGCGGCATCCTGCCGTTCGAATGGCCGGTCACGAGGATCTTGAAGGCTGAGCGCGGATGCGATAATAAGTATTTCATTCAAGCAATTCTCATGTTTAGCTGCCAGAATCATGCGCGCAATCTTTGGATCAATGGGAAATTTTGCCAGCCGCCAGCCAATCGGTGTTAATCGGTTATTTTCATCAACCGCACCCAGTTCCGCCAATAGCTGATAACCAT
>JAOULU010000077.1 GCA_029881855.1 Nitrosomonas sp.
CCCCATCCCTTAATCGCTCGTGAAGGTTGGCCTTTTATTGCTGCAGCATTTGTTGTAGCTTTGCTGGTTCATTTATTTGCAGGTTTTTTATGGGCAATATTTTTCTGGATAATTGCAATTTTTGTGTTGCAGTTTTTTCGTGACCCACCGCGTGAAATACCAACAGTTCCAAACGCAATATTGTCTCCAGCAGATGGCAGGATTGTTGCTGTGGAAAAGATCATGGATCCCTATTTAGAGCGTGAAGCTATCAAAGTGAGTGTGTTTATGAATGTATTTAATGTTCATTCAAACCGTAGCCCGATTGATGGAGAGGTTCGTGATAAATGGTATTTTCCGGGCAAATTTATTAATGCCGATCTTCCAAAAGCTTCACTGGAGAATGAACGTAATGCATTGTGGATAAAAGCTGACAATGGTGCAGATATTACTTGTGTGCAAGTAGCCGGGTTGATTGCTAAGCGTATTCTTTGTCAAGTGATGCCTGGCGATCATCTTACGCGCGGGCAACGTTTTGGTTTTATTCGTTTTGGTTCAAGGGTCGATGTTTACGTACCGTTGGATACTCAAATCAATGTGAATATTGGCGATAAAGTTTTTGCCACATCGACTGTTTTGGCTGAGCTTAAGGAGTCAACATAAATAAGAGATGTACCATCTCTTATTTATGATTCAATTTCTTACACTTGATTATTAAAATGATTAATGCCCGACACACAACCTGAACCTTTTATTCCCAAAACCCGGCTGAGAAGGCGTGGCATTTATTTATTGCCAAATCTGTTTACAACGGCTGCTTTATTCTCGGGTTTTTTTGCAATCATACAAGCAATGAATGGCAATTTTGAATATGCGGCTATTGCTATTTTTATTGCTATGGTATTGGATGGGTTAGATGGTCGTGTGGCACGACTCACACAAACTCAAAGTGAGTTTGGTGCTGAGTATGACAGTATGTCTGATATGGTTTCATTCGGTGTGGCGCCAGCGTTAATCGTCTATGAATGGGCTTTGAAAGATATGAGTCAATGGGGCTGGATTGCTGCGTTTGTATATTGCGCCTGTGCAGCACTACGCCTAGCACGTTTCAATACAAATATTGATGTTATTGATAAGCGTTTTTTTCAGGGCTTGCCCAGTCCGGCAGCAGCGGCATTGATTGCGGGTTTAGTGTGGGTAACGATGCATTTCCAGATTGAAGGTACAGATATTAAATGGTTGGTTCTGATAGTAACCTTATTTGCTGGATTAACTATGGTTAGTAATATACCTTACTATAGTGGCAAAGAGATTAATTTGCGCCGTAGAGTACCATTTGTCAGCATTCTGTTGTTAGTACTTTTCTTTTTTGTTTTAATTCCAAGTCATCCGCCTTTGGTTTTGTTTGGTTTATTTGCGCTCTATGCTTTTTCTGGTTTTTTTGTTAAGTTGTGGCGACTCGGTAAAGGTAGAAAGAATAGCGAGACACCGAGTTCTTAAGCACTCAACAGAACATTGCTATTGCACAAAGACAAAAAACTAATTATATTCTGGCCTTATGTTAGCGATAAATTCTTTCATAACGTTAAATTATGATTTGACCTCATTAAGATTGGCGAGGTTGCTGCGCCATGTGCGCTAATAATTTATAACATCTTCTATCTTTTCTTCCCAATTAAATTCATTTTTTGAATTTTTAATCATCTTATAAACTTCCTCCTGAAGTGGAGAACTTAATGCAAGATCATTTGATTATTTTTGATACCACCCTGCGTGATGGCGAACAGAGCCCTGGTGCATCCATGACTAAAGAAGAGAAGGTGCGTATTGCGTGGCAATTAGAGCGTATGGGTGTTGATGTTATAGAGGCTGGTTTTCCAGCGGCTTCTAATGGAGATTTTGAGGCTGTTAAGGCTGTAGCCGATAACGTTAGGGGCAGTGTCGTGTGTGGACTGGCACGTGCCATAGAAGCTGATATTAAGCGAACTGGGGAGGCGCTAAGTGGCGCTAACTCAGCACGCATTCATACGTTTATTGCTACATCGCCCATACATATGAAGAAGAAATTACGTATGTCTCCCGAACAAGTAATTGCGCAAGCTGTAAAAGCAGTGAAATGGGCTAGTAAATACACGGACAATATTGAATTCTCTCCAGAAGATGCAGGTCGATCCGAGATTGATTTTCTGTGTCAAATATTAGAAGCTGTTACTGATGCTGGCGCAACAACATTAAATATCCCTGACACGGTTGGTTACACAATGCCGGAACAGTTTGGTAAATTAATTTATACCTTGCGTGAGCGTATTCCAAATTCTGATAAAGCAATTTTTTCAGTGCATTGTCATAACGACCTAGGTCTGGCGGTGGCAAATTCTTTGAGTGCTGTGATGAATGGTGCGCGACAAGTAGAGTGCACGATTAATGGTTTGGGAGAACGGGCTGGTAATGCATCACTTGAAGAAATTGTAATGGCTGTGCGAACACGTCAAGATTATTTTCCATGTAATACGAGGATTGATACGACGCATATTGTTCCGGCCAGTAAATTAGTTTCTGGAATTACAGGTTTTCCCGTGCAGCCCAACAAAGCTATCGTCGGTGCTAATGCTTTTGCGCATGAATCAGGTATTCACCAAGATGGTGTGCTGAAACATCGTGAGACCTATGAAATTATGCGTGCTGAGGATGTTGGTTGGGGCGCGAATAAATTATTATTGGGTAAGCATTCTGGACGTAATGCATTTAGGAGTCGTTTGCAGGAATTGGGTATCGAACTGGAATCAGAGGAAATGCTAAATAATACCTTCATGCGTTTTAAAGAGCTGGCTGATAAAAAACACGAGATTTTTGATGAAGATCTGCATGCCTTGGTATCAGACGAAGTGCTGATATTACAGGAACGCTATCGTTTAATGTCGCTCACTATCCATTGCGAAACAGGGGAAGTTCCTCATGCGCGATTAATCATCTCGGATGATGGTAACGAGCTGCATGCAGAGTCAGAAGGTAGTGGGCCGGTTGATGCCACTTTTCGTGCGATAGAGAAATTGTTAACCAGTGGCGCTGAATTACAATTATATTCAGTGAACAACATTACCAGTGGAACAGATTCACAAGGTGAGGTAACCGTTCGCCTGCAAAAGAATGCGCGTATTGTTAACGGGCACGGTGCCGATACAGACATTGTCGTGGCATCTGCGAAAGCGTATCTCAGTGCATTGAACAAGCTGAATAGTAAATTGGAGCGAGCACATCCGCAAGTTTAGTAAATTATGATTCGATATAAACTATCAGTAATATTTTGTGTGGCGATTTTGTTGCTACAAGGCGCTGAGGCAAAAGCATTTAAATTCCAGGATTCGACTGGGAAGATACATACTTTGTCCGATTACAAGGGTAAATGGGTGTTGGTGAATTTCTGGGCAACTTGGTGTTTGCCTTGTATAAAAGAAATTCCAGATTTAATTGCGCTTCATGAAAGTCGTCAAGATATTATGGTGATTGGTGTTGCCTTGGAGTATGCAGATCCTGAAGTGGTTCTGGATTACGCTGAAGCGATGTCTATAACGTATCCTACGGTTCTAGGGAGTAGGCAGATTGCTTCTCAGTTAGATGAAATCTCCATGTTGCCCAGCACGTATTTCTTTGACCCGGACGGGAATCCTGCAGCACGCAGGCTTGGGTTAGTGACGCGTGAAAGTATTGAAGAATTTATTGCTTCTAGATCAGTAGGTCATCATATTCCAAAGAGCGCGCATTAGCAGTGTTTAGTAAGAAAAGGTGGTTTACCACCTTGCTGGCAGTGTGAAGTTCGTGGTTCCTGTTTGCCTTTCAGATTTGATCAGTTTGCACCTATCTCTGTGGTTATAAATGAAATTATTTTATCTAGAGGTATGGTTTGTGAGGTTTTGTCAGTGCGCGCTCGGTACTCTATATTTGATTCTTTTAATCCACGCTCACCAATGACTATTCGATGAGGTATACCAATTAATTCCATGTCAGCAAACATGACGCCGGGGCGTTCATTACGGTCATCCAGTAACACTTCAATATTGGCATCAGAGAATGCCTGATAGAGTTTTTCTGCTGTTGTTTTCACTAGTGTACTTTTGGCCATGCCAATGGGGGTGATGACAAGTTGAAACGGTGCAATGGCTAACGGAAAAATAATTCCCTGCTCATCATGGTTTTGTTCAATTGCGGCAGCTACAATACGCGAAATTCCAATGCCATAGCAACCCATCTCTAAAGGTTGAGTTTTGCCAGATTCATCCAGATAAGTGGCTTTCATGGTTTCTGAATATTTGGTGCGCAATTGAAAAATATGCCCAACTTCGATGCCCCGACAGATATCAAGTTTGCCTTTACCGTCTGGTGAGGTATCACCGGGGACAATATTGCGAATATCATAAACATGATCAGGGATTTTTAGATCGCGCACAAAATTAACGTGTGTGAGATGAAAATTTTCTTCATTTGCACCACAGATAAAATCGCTCATTTCTATAACTGCTTGATCAGCAATTACAAAAGTATCTAACCCAACAGGCCCGATGTATCCAGGCAGTGTCCCCGTTTCTTTTAGGATGTCCTTTTCGGTGGCCATTTGAAACTCTGCCAAGAAGGGTATTTTCCTTACTTTCAGCTCATTCAGTTGATGATCACCACGTAATAATAATAAAAATATTTGGTCGTTTGCGGTGACAGCGAGTGTTTTAATAGTTTTGTCGAGCGGTATATTGAGAAAATCAGCAACCTCAGCGCATGTTTTTGCATCAGGTGTAGCAATTTTTTGCATTTCGCCTGTGGGAGCTTCGCGGGTTTCTTGTGAAGGCAGCGCTGTTGCAAGTTCGATATTAGCTGCATAATCTGAATCAGGGCAAAATGCTATAGTATCTTCACCAGAGTCGGCTAAAACATGAAATTCGTGCGAGCCACTGCCGCCGATTGCGCCAGTATCAGCGGCAACAGCGCGAAAACTAAGCCCTATACGTGTAAAAATCTGTTGGTATGTTTTATACATTAACTGGTAGGTTTGCGTTAAACTGGTTTCATCTTTGTGAAATGAATAGGCATCCTTCATTATGAATTCACGTGCACGCATAACACCAAAGCGGGGACGAATTTCATCACGAAATTTGGTTTGTATTTGATAAAAATTTAAAGGTAGTTGACGGTAGCTTTTGATTTCTCGTCGTGCTATGTCTGTTATGATTTCTTCATGAGTTGGACCAAAACAGAAATCATTTTTATGTCGGTCTTTTATTTTTAGCATTTGTGGGCCGAACACGTCCCATCGGCCAGTTTCTTGCCAAAGTTCGGCCGGTTGTATGGCGGGCATCAATAGCTCAATAGCACCACTTTTGTTCATTTCTTCACGTACAATATTTTCGATTTTGCGTAATACTCTCAAACCTAATGGCATCCAAGAGTAGAGCCCGCTGCCGAGACGTTTGATTAATCCGGCACGGATCATTAATTTATGGCTAGATAACTCTGCTTCAGCAGGCGCTTCTTTAAGTGTAGAAATAAAAAATTGCGAGACGCGCATATATAGGTTCCATTATGACGATAATTGTAGTGGAAGTAATTCTACCTTGAAATAGTTGGCTAAGTATGGTTTAGTCTTATGTCTTACACTTGTGGGTTGCATCATAAACGAACAAAAAAGAGGCGAGAATGTTTTTTTGTTTTATGACTACTTTCAATCTGAAGTAAAGTATGAAAAAATCCATACTATTTGATGGGTCAAATAGGTGTTTCACATGATTGACCGAAATGGATATCGCCCCAATGTTGGTATTATCCTTCTGAATTCAAAGAACGAGGTATTCTGGGGTAAACGTATTAGACAAAATTCCTGGCAATTTCCCCAGGGAGGCATAAAGGCGGGCGAGAGTCCTGAACAAGCTATGTATAGGGAATTGACTGAGGAGGTAGGTTTGCATCCTGGTCATGTTGAGATTGTTGGGCGTACACGTGATTGGTTGCGCTATGAAGTACCAGATAGATGGATAAAGCGAGAGTGGCGCGGAAATTACAAAGGACAAAAGCAAATTTGGTATTTATTACGTTTGATTGGTCGCGATAGTGATGTATCACTACGTACCAGTTCGCACCCTGAATTTGATGCATGGCGCTGGAATCAATATTGGATTGAATTGGATTCTGTAGTCGAGTTTAAACGTAAAGTCTATAAACAGGCATTAACAGAATTATCGCGCTTATTAAAAACTGGCCCTCGCCAGACTTCTGATTATAATCAGAAAGATAAAATCAGAGAATTTGGTGTTAAATGATTAACAAGTTTATTGGAAAATTAGTTCTTGTTTGAATACCGGTAGTTAACTGGCTATTTAGCGGTAATAGAGAGTGTAGGCTTAGCCTTATCTAATTTTTTATAAGAATCCCGTTTGCGGGTCTCATCAGGCGTAATCGGCTGCGCCGTCACAGCCGTTTTAAAAAGGAGAATACCGATGATGATACGTACACTGGTTGCATCATTGCTATCGATTGGCGCACTTGTCACTTCGATCAACGTGTCAGCCAATGAGCCTATCCAACCAATTAAAGCAGTAAAACCAAAAAACCCTGACATGGTTGAGTTAGGTAAAATGCTATTTTTTGATCCACGCTTATCAAAGTCAGGCTTTATATCCTGTAATTCTTGTCATAACTTAAGCATGGGTGGCACAGACAATATTCCAACATCAGTTGGCCACGCATGGCAACAAGGACCCATTAACGCACCAACGGTACTAAATGCAGGTATGAATTTGGCGCAGTTCTGGGATGGTCGTGCTAAAGACCTAAAGGCACAGGCTGGTGGACCCATTGCAAATCCAGGAGAAATGGCTTCAACGCATAAAGTGGCGGTGGATGTACTGAATTCTATACCCCAATACCGCGCATACTTTGAAAAAGCATTTGGTTCTGAAGGCGTTAATATTGATCGTGTAACTACTGCGATTGCCGCTTTTGAAGAAACCTTAGTAACTCCAGGATCACGTTTTGATAAGTGGTTGGGAGGAGATAAAAAAGCACTTAACAAGCAAGAATTAGATGGCTACAAATTATTTAAGAGTGCAGGCTGTGCAGGATGTCATAATGGGCCAGCAGTAGGTGGTGCACTTTATCAAAAACTTGGTGTGCATCATCCGTATAAAACTAAAAGTACTGCGGAAGGACGTAAAGGTGTCACTGGAAAAGATTCTGACCTCAATGTATTTAAAGTGCCAATTTTGCGTAATATTGAATTAACCTATCCATACTTTCATGATGGTGCAGTTGATACATTAGAAGAAGCAGTCAAAATAATGGGTAAGGTACAATTGGATCGTGACTTCAACAAAAATGAAATAGATAATATTGTAGCGTTTTTGAAAACACTGACTGGTGAGCAGCCAGATTTTAAAATGCCAATTATGCCACCTTCAAATAATAATACACCGAGACCTCAGCCTTTCTAAGGCTCTGGAACCCGGTTGCTTTTATGTTATTGATTTTGTAATAAGTGTATTATCTTCACCCAAG
>JAOULU010000371.1 GCA_029881855.1 Nitrosomonas sp.
TAATCATAGATAGCGACTCGCGTCGCCCCCTTAATATAAGCTTTAAGCAAGGCGCACAATGAAAAAACTATTTCTAGTAATCATCAGCTGTCTCAGTTTGGTTTTTTTAATGCCTGTAAACATTATCCATGCACAAAACCAGCATGATAGTGATCAATTTGTTTCAAAGCAGGAACATGAAAAACTAAAGCAGGAAATGGAAGAACTCAAAGCACAAATGAAAATGCTCTTGAAAAACCAGTCTCAATCTCCACCTGCACCTGTAATTACCACACCGACAACAACTGTGTCCCAACCGGTTGCTAGTCAAGAACTAAAATCGCTCAAGCGTGAAGTGCGGTCTCTACAAGCACAAACAGATTCACAAAAACCTGGGTCTACCGGTTTTCTGATAACAGGCTACGGTTTTGCGGGCTTTACAGACCCGGAGGGTTCTGATTCATCCTTTAATGCAGGATTTAATCCAATCTTCTTATGGCGACTAAATGATAATTTATTCTTTGAAGGTGAGCTTGAAGTTGAATTAGAAGACACCTCAACTAAAGTTGCGCTTGAGTATGGACAAGTCTCTTATTTAGTGAATGATTACGTCACTGTGGGTGCGGGTAAATTCCTCAATCCATCTAACTATTTCATGGAACGCTTGCATCCACTTTGGATTAACAAATTACCCGACAAGCCAATGAGCATGAGTGGTAACAACCGTATCCAGGCCAGCACGCAACTGGGTGTACAGGTTAGAGGTGGCTTCCCTATGGGACAAACACGTGGTGAGTATGCATTCTATGCGTCCAATGGCCCAGATATGGCCAATGATGGTTCACAGCGTTTTAAGAATTTCACGGATACCAATAATAATAAAGCAGTTGGTGGTCGTGTTGGCTGGCTACCTTTTCCTGGCTTTGGGCTTGGCTATGGATTTGAAGTATCAACGGTCAATGACCTTGATGGTTCTTCGCTGGATGCTGTCACACACGCCGCTGATATTAACTATCTAAGAACCAGTCAGTACTTATTAGGTAATATTGACCTACGTGGACAATTCGCCCATCGTGAAGTAGATCGCTCCAGCAGTCCTCTACTACCATTTAACAACACTAGTTCAGGCGGCTATGCACAATTCGCTTACCGGCCTATTCTGTCGAGCATACATATAATCAGAAGATTTGAACCAGTATTTCGCTACGATTGGATTGATCTACAAAATAATGTAGCCTTCAATGATCGACAGCGTTGGACAACCGGCCTTAATTATTATCTAGCGGACAGAACAATACTTAAGTTTGCCTATCGGTTTGATGACACAGAGAATGCACGCAATAGCGATGCCCTGTTGTTTCAAATTGCAACCGGATTCTGAGGGAGGGAAAAATGAATCAGTATTCGATGATAAAAAATGCAGTCATTCTAAGCTTGGTTATTTTATTTACCACAGCTTGTAGTTCTACTGGCTCACAAGAACATACGCAACCAACAAAAACAGGCCTACAACTATGGGCAGATAATTGCTCCTTCTGCCACAACCATAGAGCGATTGATTCCTACAGCGATGCTGAGTGGGATGTTGTCATGATGCATATGCGTATTAGAGCCAATTTGACAGCCAATGACGCACGTGCCATTACGGAATATTTAAAAACAGCAAACTAGTTGGCAACTAAAATAAAAACTAACGTTCCCAGCAAGTAGCAAATTCTATGGACACAATACTTAACTATCTTTAGGTTTTGGGCCTGGCTTCTTTTTTAGTAAATCTCGTCCAAGCAATTGTTCTGCATTTTTAATAAATTCAGTGCTTCCAAGTGGCCTACCCGTATTTAAGTGGCTCTCAAATGTGCTGTCTAATATCGGCTGAGATTGCATT
>JAOULU010000078.1 GCA_029881855.1 Nitrosomonas sp.
CCCCACTGCATCCCCTTTAATCAGCACAGCGTTCATTACACCTTCTACATTGGCTATTAATCGACGCATCGGAATTAATGCTGGGTGTACACGTATTTCGATGCCGTTGTCGGCACGTTTTGTTATACCCAGTAATTTGATTCGATAACCCAATTCTTCCGCGTAGCGAATATCTTCCTGAGTCAATTGCGTCACACCTTCGGTATATACTTTATCAAACTGCACAGGTATGCCAAATGCAATAGCAGCCATAATGGTTATTTTATGCGCCGCATCAATGCCTTCAATATCAAATGTCGGATCTGCCTCTGCATAACCCAATTTCTGCGCTTGTTCTAATACCGGATCAAAAGATAATCCTTTCTCACGCATTTCTGACAAAATAAAATTTGCCGTACCATTGATAATGCCAGCTATCCATTCAATACGATTTGCTGTTAACCCTTCACGCAAGGCTTTGATAATTGGTATTCCCCCGGCTACCGCCGCTTCAAATGCAACCATCACCCCTTTGTCACGGGCAGCAGCAAAAATTTCTGTGCCATGTGCAGCAAGCAATGCCTTATTTGCTGTAACAACATGTTTTCCTTGATTAATTGCCTCGAGGATTAAATCTTTGGCAATCGTTTGTCCCCCAATCAATTCCACGACAATATCAATCTCGGGGTTGGTGACAATATCAAAGGCATTATCGGTTACGATAACATTGCAATCCGCAAGACTACGAGCTTTCTCGGTATCTTTATCTGCAATCATTTTGACAATAATTTCACGCCCTGCTCGACGAGCTATTTCTTTTTGATTGCGTTTTAGAACGGCGAATGTACCACCACCGACTGTTCCTATCCCTAATAAACCAACATTAATGGGTTTCATATTTTTTTAAATGACTAAATAAATTTTTTCACAATATAAAGTGAGTAAATGAACGATATTTATGAAAATGTGTTCTCAGATTAAGTGCTGTGACGTTTACGATATCGTTGAAGAAAATGACTAATTCTGCCGATTGCTTCAGTTAAATCATCAATATTGGGTAAAAAAACTACTCGAAAATGATCTGGGTGGAGCCAATTAAATCCGCTACCTTGTACCAATAAAACTTTTTCTTCTTGTAGTAGATCTAGCGCAAATTGTTGATCATCTTTTATCGGATAGATCGCTGGGTCTAATCGAGGAAACAAGTACAATGCAGCCTGTGGTTTGAAACAGCTTACCCCAGGAATCTTTGTTAATAATTCCCATGCCACATCACGCTGTCGCATAAGACGCCCCGTTGGGAGCGTTAAATCATATATGCTTTGGTAACCTCCTAAAGCAGTCTGAATACCGAATTGAGAAGGCACATTGGCACATAGGCGCATAGAAGCCAACATATTCAAACCAGCGATATAGTCCTGTGCATGTTTTTTCTGACCAGAAACCACAGCCCATCCAGAGCGAAATCCCGCAGCACGATAATTCTTGGATAAGCCATTAAAAGTAATGAATAATATATCCTTTGCCAAGGATGCAATAGAGACATGCTTGGCATCATCATAAAGTATCTTGTCATAAATCTCATCAGCATAAATGATCAGTTGATGTTCGCGTGCAACCTCTATTATTTCATACAGTAATTCTTTAGGGTAGAGTGCGCCAGTTGGATTGTTTGGGTTTATGATAACAATAGCACGTGTCTTAGGTGTAATTTTTCTACGTATATCATCAATATCGGGTGTCCATCCAGACGATTCATTGCATAAATAATGTTGCGCAACCCCACCAGATAACACTACTGCTGCTGTCCAGAGTGGATAATCTGGCATAGGAATTAACACTTCATCGCCGTTATCTAAAAGTGCTTGCATCGTTAATACAACGAGTTCAGATACGCCATTACCAATATAAATATCATCCATCTGAACATTTGGAATATGTTTTTCCTGTGTGTAATGCATGATTGCTTTACGTGCAGCAAATAAGCCTTTTGAATCACAATACCCAGATGCTTCTGATAAATTATGAATGATATCCTGTAATATTTCTTCTGGCGCATCAAAACCAAACGATGCAGGATTACCAATATTTAGCTTGATAATATGCTGACCATCTTCTTCCATTTGTTTGGCACGATCTAAAATAGGGCCACGGATGTCATAACATACATTTGCAAGTTTGCTGGATTTGGTTATTGGTCGCATCATTTTTGTTAAAACTCCAAAATATCAGGGAATTGTAAGATAGTAAATTTGATAGTTTGTTACTTAATCTTGCCCCATATTAAAATGACGCGCGATAATGAGCTATTAACGAGCTGCAATTATCTTATTTTTATCAATAATTATAAGTGAGTTTAATCGGTGAATTTAATACTTTTAAAATGCACATTAATTAAAAATATTACTTGATTTAGTTGGCTTTCCTATGAAGTATCCTTGTGCGTAATCTATATCCATTTTTTCTATCATTTCAAATATTTCTTTGTTTTCAACAAATTCAGCAGTAATCTTTTTCCCAAAGCCTCTTGCTACACTACATAATGCATTTACCAAAATTTGATCATCTTCATTTTCAACCAAATTACGGATAAATGAACCGTCAATTTTCACTGCGTCAACGGGTAATTCTCTTAAGTAATAAAAAGATGAGAAACCAACACCAAAGTCATCCAGAACGAAACCACAGCCTAATTCCTTAATTTCACTCATAAGGCTGCGTGCGCCAGGTAGATCTTCTAATGCTGCTGTCTCCGTTATTTCAAACACTAAAGCTGTAGGATCAACATTATGACTTATTAATTCATCTTTAAGTATAGGCAGCAACTCCGAGTCATTAAATGCATGAGCAGATAGATTAATGGATAAGCTAATAGGATGTGAGCTAGTAAGCTTTATTTTGGCAGCTTGCGCAATTGCTTTACGTAATACCATATGGTCAATTGCATGTATTAATCCAGTATGTTCAGCAGCTGGTATAAAGTCAGCAGGCGATAATATGGAACCATCTTCATCTCTCATTCGTAACAATACTTCGTAATGTTTTATTGTTTTGCTCTTTATATCCATAATGGGTTGTAGAAAAAGAATAAAATTATCGTGTATATGTGAATACTCAATTTTCTCTTTCCAATGAACGAGTGTATGTACCCGTTCACGGCTATGATCTTGATCGGAAAATAAATACCAGGAATTGCGCCCCGTTTCTTTGGCATGATACATAGCAAGGTCAGCCGCAGCTAATAAGTCATGAACATTATTCCCGTGCTCTGGAAAAAGTGCAATACCAATACTTGCTGAAATTTTATGTGTACGGTTATGAATATTGAGTTGTGCCTCACCTAGATTAGCGATTACCTTTTTAGCGACTTCGATAGCACCCTCTGTATTAATTTCGGGCAAAATAACGGCAAATTCATCACCACCAAGGCGACCTGTTATATCATCAGCACGAATAGTTCTTGCCAACATACCTGAGACCATTCTTAATAATGCATCACCCGCCTGGTGGCCACTAGTGTCATTAATGTATTTAAATCGGTCTAAATCAAAGAATAATAACGCGCCCGGATGATTATATCGATCAGCCCAACTTAATACTTGTTCAAGTTCTTCGCTAAACCGGCGACGGTTAAAAAGATTGGTTAATGGATCATGATCAGCTAACCAAGCTAAATGACCCTCCACACGCTTGTATTCAGTAATATCTAAACCTACCGATAAAATTGAAGGATCATCTAATGAATTCCATGTAAGTCTTGAATGTAACCAAGCAACATGGCGGTTTGTGCCGTCCTTACAATATGTGATCGCTTCATGACGTAACTGTTCTCTTTGACCATGATGAATTTCATCAAGTCGTGCGGGTAGATCTTGTGATCCTTGTTCTGAAACAAGTATATTTAAGAAAGGTGCGTTTTGCAGCTCGGCTTCTTTATACTGCGTTAACATTTCACCATGTGCATTTAATGAAATTATTTTACCATTGGCATTTTGCGTCAAAACAATTACCTGTGCAGAATCAAGTAAATTTGCTACAAAATCCCTTTCTCTACTAAGTTCATCCCTTTGCTCAATTAATAATTCTGTACGTGAAGAAACCTGATTTTCTAGTCTTTCTAATTGTATGGACAAAGTAACAGCAGCTTCGTAGAGCATGTCAATTTCGTCTTTGAATGCGTGTTTTCGTTTCGTTGATGACAATGCAATACGAAAATTTTCAAATCGACCATTAGCTAAAAGAGGTAATGTATAGGCAATATCATTTAAGCGTGATAACAGCCTAGTAAAGAATACGAATAAAAGAATTTCAGAAATAATAAGCCCAAGAATACCGATAAATGCAATTTTCCAGATTGATTCATGGATATTGTTTACAGCAGATGTTACATCTGTAATTACAACTAAATAAATATTATCTGATTCAATGGAATCGATTAGTGGGAACAACATAACTTGTTGATAAGCATTTTCCTGGTTAATCTGGACGCCCTTTATTATGGTTTTAAGATTTGGGTGTCTTTGCTCAGCCTCAACAAGTAGCATGTGATTACTTTCCTTGTTTGTTAACGCAATGATTCGAGTACCCCACTGAGATAGATATAAGGTATCGTGAGATTCGTGCAACTCATCATCATATAAAAGTAAACCGATATCCGCACCTGTCATTCTCTTAAATGCTAAAAGAACATCAGCCAAGGAGGTGCCAATAGCAACGACTCCAACCATTTGACCGTTCACCAGCAAGGGTTTAATGATATATTGCACACAGCTCAGCCTACAGACTAGAGGCTTAATGGGTCGTTCTAGTTTATTAACGCTGTTGACCCAATCTTTCATTTTCTCAGTGTTTTTGGCATGTTCGCCAGTTACTCCCCAATTGGCAATTAACTGATTTGATTTATCATAAAAATGAACAAATTCAACACTATTATGGAATTGCAGCAATGGCCAATGCTGATCAAATGCTTTTTTAATTAGTTGACGATCATCGGCCAATAAACCTTCATTCATTTGTTCCAAGAAAGGAATCATTTCAGCAAGTTGGCGCAGATCTTGTGATGTATTATTAATAAGGCTATCTATTTCTCTAGCATAGCGCTTATGTTCAACACTTCTTTGATTTTCAAAGTTTGCCATTAATCCCAGATAAATCACACTACAGAACGCTAACACAACTGAAAGTAGTATTAAGCTGCTAAGTAATAAAATCTTCCACTTAAAGCTTAGAAAGCTTATCCCATTACTATTTGGAATAGTTTGTTTTTCGATCACATCTGTCATGGGATTGTAAGTTATTGAATTGGCATTTAAAAGCGGTAGGAGATTTGTGCGGCAAAGAGATTCCAATGTCTATTGGTATTAAAAGGATCAGGATTATCTAATGTTGAAAGCCATGCAGTACCATCAATACGGTGATATTCAGCGCGTAGCATTATTTCAGGTGTAATACTCCAACGTAGACCCACTGTCATATCCTTAGCAAAGCGATTATGTGCTGGTCGCCCTGTTGATGTTCGAAATTGCCTTCCATTGCGATCATTCCTGTCTGTGAAAAGTACATCGTAACGTAAGAACCCTTCCCATTCCTGGTTAAATCGATACGCCCCTTGAATATAATAACTTTCTCCAATAAAATTCATATCCAGCGCAGAAACCCCAAAATCTTTTATTCTAAAAGGCCGTATGGCATACTCAGAAGTTATACTAAATCGCTCGGCATTATATTGTGCAGAAAAAATTATAGGAGAAAAGCGAACTAATCCAGCCATTAAATCAGCACCAAATGGTGCTGCCGGGTCATAACCGACATTTAATTGCGTGCCACTCACTGCTAAGCGTAACCGCCCACCGTCTAGTTCATAAATTATACGGCCAATATAGGATAATCTTGACCGTAGCTTCCCTGGGAAATTCCCTCCAATCAATGCCACTTCGGAGTTCTTGTCGTTAACCTGGGGTAAACCCGTTTGAAACTGTATTGAAAAATCACCAAAATTTGTATTTGCTTCGCCGTATAGTTGCGCACCATCACCTGCAAGCGCAAGATTTCGTGTGCGGTCAAAATAAATCGATTGAGGTAGTAAAATACTAGGTCTTGTAAATGGCACATCTCGCGTTTCATTGTAAAACCCAAATGGGTTCTTGACTCTACCTAGCCGTATACCAAATTGTTTGGTTACATCAGAGCTGATTCTATAGTCAGCAAAGCCATAATCAACTCGAATACCGCCATTATTTCCCTTACCAGCATGACGTGATAAAAGTTGCGCTGATAATTGTAAACTTGGCATGGGTTGCAATGAGGCATTTAATCCAATTTCTCTAAAGCCAAAACTCCCATTATCTTTACTATTGCCAAAAACTTTATTGCCCGAGGTTAAAAGATAACCTTGACTCAAGAAGCCATGTACTTGCAAGTTTTCTGGCACTTTGGAATCGGCATGCGTTGTTACAACAATTGATAAAGCGACTAAACCAAAAATTATTTGTGCCAATATAGAAGGATAATATTTTGAGTGTCTATTCCACATTGAGCACCCTCACGCTATTGTTGAGATGACGTTCTTTTAAATAGCCGATCGCGCCAGGAGTCTTCGCAACACCAGTGAGCATTTCTTCATAATTATTCACCTTAATTGGAGCTTGACCGGTACCAGAGAAAACTAAACGATCCCAGGTTGCGCGTAATTGATAGGAAAAAACATTTAGTATTTCCTTGGTAAACGTGCTATGAATAGGATGATCGTCTGGTAATACAAAAACTCTAATGGGTATATTATCAGGCCAGGTTTTTAGCCGCATACTGAAAATTGAACGCAAAGTATTTTTCGATAAAGTTTGTGGTTCAACTTCAGGATAAGTAATGATGACAATCGTTTCACTAGCTTTCGAAACATAGGAATTACTTAGCATGCCAAAAACTAGACATAACAACAGAATTTTATAGCGAATACATTTAAAAAACATCTTAAAATAATTTGACTTTAAGTCACATATTCTCTATTAAATTAAAGTGTTATTTAATGCTGGATGTCTGATCATGTTTCATTTCTATCTGTGATTAATTTCCAAATATTTTGGAAATTTTTATGTCTTTTCTTTGATACCAGCTTCGTATCAAAATAATACGGACGTCGTAGACCATGATAATTTGCTAATGGACCAACAGGAACGAAGTTTAGACCGTAATAGCCCAAAAGCTTATTGAGTGCGGGGTCCATAACACAAAGCAAGTGTGTAATATTATGAATGAAACTCATCCGCCCAATACCAAAAGCAAGTCCTAGTATAGGATGTGGAAAAAACTTCCTTTGTTTTATAAATTTGTATTCGGCCGATTTGTTCTTATGCGAAATATGTAGGGGTTCTTGACCTAAAAAATACTTTCCAACAAGAAAGCGAGAAATTTCTGCTGTATGGTATCTTGGTAGCTTCTTGGTTTTTAATAAATTTTTATCAATACACATATGTTTTTCGATTGGAAACTCCTTTTCAGGG
>JAOULU010000372.1 GCA_029881855.1 Nitrosomonas sp.
CTATTTACGTGCCGCTGAATGTTTGATAAACACGATCTAATGGTTGGAGCGGAATACAGTAATCACTATAAATCTGGTGCAATGATGTAAAAATCAACAGTGTTAAGCCTGACAATTGACGTGCCAAAAAGGCATTAATCAGATCCGATATTCCCAGTTATAATAAGTAAACTCATGAAAAGAAGACTCATATTGTTCATTATGACACTCACCTTTAAGGTGATGAACGCTATGTTGCTTACAGCACGCCGTTGTTTCTTTTTTACCGCGTTGCAATTCGTTGTGATAACGGGTTATTATTCTTCATCGCGCCTTGCCAAAAAGAAACAACCGCGCACGCTAAACACCACCCAACTGAGGACTCTAGGTTCAATAACTAACTTTATTCACTGGCATGCATAACTGGATTATTCCTGAATGGCCTGCTCCCAATAATGTCAAGGCATTATTTACAACGCGTATTGGTGGCACAAGTAGCGGACCCAACGGCATTTATGCTACGCTTAATTTGGGCGATCATGTCAATGATTGTTCGACAAATGTTGCAAAAAACCGACTTCTGCTGCGCAATCATCTGCCCGCCGAGCCCAAATGGTTAAGGCAAGTACATGGTGTTTTACCAATGTGGGTTGATGATTATTCCACAGCACGAGAAGGCGATGCTGCAATGAGCCGACGCTGTGGAACTGTATGTGCCGTTCTAGTCGCCGATTGTTTGCCAATATTTTTATGCGATCCTGCTGGAACGATGGTAGGGGTTATTCATGCTGGTTGGCGGGGACTAGCGGGTGGAATTATTGAAAAAACAGTGACGGAAATGAATAGCGGCGACACTAGGCTTATGGCATGGCTTGGTCCGGCGATAGGACCAGATTATTTTGAGGTTGGCGAGGAAGTACGTGAAGCATTTGTTAATCAAGATAACAAATCCAGGATTGCCTTTGTCCCACAGCATGAAAAAAAAGAGGATAAATGGTTTGCTAACATTTTTTTATTGGCACGCCAACGCTTGGTAACGGCAGGGGTAACAGAGATTTACGGCGGTGAAAATTGCACATATAGCAACCCAGCAGAATTTTATTCCTATCGCCGTGATGGAGAAACCGGGCGCATGGCGGCACTAATCTGGCTTGCGCCGTAACCGCTTGTTTAATCTTTAATATCCAGCGTTATTCATCGCTGCTTAGATTACAGTTACTTGGTTGCAAACAAGAAAAGACATGTCGTTTACCCCTGCAAATACGTATTAATAATAAAATTATGAAGTCAAAATAATGGCAAACCGAAAAGTAAAATATTAAAACTTCTAAATTTTCAGTCATACAACAGCGTATAATCCCGCCCTTTCCTCTGATTTAACTTTATGTCAACGCTAGCCTGGATTATTGTCGCCAGCTTGTTTGGTGGTGTCTTGAGCCTGTTATTCGCAGCTTTTTTGACGCTTAACACTAAAGCCTCATGGGTTTCGATGCTGGTATCTTATGCAATAGGCGCATTGCTGGGCGCATCTTTCCTTAATACTTTACCAGAAGCGTTTGAGCTTGCAGAAGATCCAACAGAAATAACGGTCATCGTGCTAATTGGCATTCTGTTATTTTTCATTCTAGAAAAATTAGTTTTGTGGCGTCATTGTCATATGGATGAGTGTGAGGTGCACGATCCAATGCATGGCCATTCAAATACACTGACATCCGGCGACCACGATTTTGGCCGAAGTGGCATGATGATTATTTTGGGGGATACGTTTCACAATTTTGTAGACGGAATATTGATTGCTGCAGCTTTCCTCGTGGATGTGCAACTTGGAATTATCACTTCTATCGCAATTATCGCGCATGAAATCCCCCAAGAAGC
>JAOULU010000373.1 GCA_029881855.1 Nitrosomonas sp.
GTGGTGTAACTGAGGATATGGTGGCGATGGGCGGTATTGTGTGTGCCACGCCGAAAGATGTCGCACAGCAGGCGGACAACATTATTACCATGTTGCCGGATACACCGGATGTGGAGAAAGTCTTGTTTGGTGACAATGGGGTGGTTGAAGGTTTGAATTTTCATTCTGACCCAAGAAAGATTATTGTCGACATGAGTTCTATCTCTCCATTAGAAACACAGAAATTTGCAACGAAACTAAATGAATTGGGTCATGATTATGTGGATGCGCCGGTATCGGGTGGTGATGTGGGGGCGCAAAATGCCGCATTGACGATTATGGTGGGGGCGAGTGTTGAGGTGTTTGCTCAGGTGAAGCCCATTTTTGAGTTGATGGGTCAAAATGTCACGTTGATAGGCGAGAATGGTGCTGGACAAATTTGTAAAATAGCTAATCAGATTGTAGTGTCATTGGCGATTGAAGGGGTGGCTGAGGCATTGTTGTATGTTTCCAAAGCGGGGGTTGATCCTGAAAAAGTGCAGGCTGCATTAATGGGAGGTTTTGCGGCATCTAAAGCATTGGAAGTACATGGTGGGCGCATGATTAACCGTCGTTTCGAGCCGGGTTTTAAAATTGATTTGATGCAAAAAGATTTGGATATTGCCTTGACCAGTGCAGCAGCTTTGGGTGTCAGCCTGCCGAACACAGCGAGTACGCATGAATTGCATAAAGCATGTATGGCGCACGGTGGCGCAAAATGGGATAATTCAGCGATTGTGAGAGCATTGGAAATTTTATCCAGCCACGAAATTCAGAAACCTTCAAAATAAAACCATGTCACCCCAAGAGTTAGTTAACAAGCTGCAATCTTTCTTACCTCTAGACGCCGTGTTGCATGAGGTTGAAGATTTAAAGCCTTATGAGTGCGACGGTTTGTCGGCGTATCGGCAAACACCGATGATTGTGGTGTTGCCGCAAACGGAAGAGCAAGTCATTAAAATCCTGCAACTTTGCTATGCCACCAAAACACCCGTTGTTGCGCGGGGTGCGGGTACAGGGTTATCTGGCGGGGCTTTACCTCATGCTGAAGGAATTTTGCTGTCACTTGCTAAACTAAAACAGATTGTTGAAATTGACCCATTAGCACGAACTGCGCGTGTGCAACCTGGTGTGCGCAATCTGGCTATCAGCGAGGCAGTTGAGTCATATGGGTTGTATTATGCGCCTGATCCATCGTCACAAATCGCCTGTTCAATTGGAGGCAATATTGCGGAAAATTCAGGGGGTGTGCATTGTCTAAAATATGGCCTCACTGTACACAATATTCTTAAGCTACGTGTATTGACTATTGCAGGCGATGTTTTGGAGGTGGGAAGCGAAAGCCTCGACAGTAGAGGCTTTGACTTACTTGCACTGATGACAGGTAGCGAGGGTATGCTAGGTATTGTTGTAGAAATTACTGTTAAACTTCTTCCTGTTCCTGAAAAGGCGCAGTTGGTAATGGCCAGTTTTGATGATGTGCAAAAAGCAGGCAATGCGGTGGCGAATGTCATTGCAGCAGGAATTATTCCAGCGGGAATGGAAATGATGGATAAAATTACTATTCATGCGGTAGAAGAGTTTTTAAACGCGGGATATGACTTGGGCGCAGCGGCTATTTTGTTATGTGAGTCCGATGGCAGCGCCGAGGAAGTCGCTGATGAGATTGAACGTATTAATACTATTATGAAAGAAAGCGGTGCAACAAATGTAAGTTTGTCGCGTAATGATGCGGAGCGGCTAAGTTTTTGGGCTGGGCGTAAAGCTGCATTCCCAGCGGCTGGTAGAGTATCTCCAGATTATTATTGCATGGATGGCACCATCCCAC
>JAOULU010000375.1 GCA_029881855.1 Nitrosomonas sp.
GTGAATAAATAAGTTTGTGTATTAAGAAAGTATGAAAAGTTTTTTCAAACTGCATCAATATTTATATTTACTGAAATAATTCAATTCTGAAATCTAAGCTTGTTATTGATAGTATTCCTAAACAGGGTTCCCGCAAGTTTCTTGCAGAATGAAGAAGTTTCAATTTACTAAAGAGTATTTTTTGTGGCAGTAAAGTCACACAATAAAACAAACCATCCTGGTAAGCTTGGATATAGCTTTAAGCGCCGATTACATGAGCGGTTTATAGAATCTTTGCTATTAATGTCGGCGCTTATTTCTGTGGCGATTATGCTTGCAATTATTGCAATGCTTGTCAAAGAATCGTATGTGTTTTTCCAGCATGTCTCACTTTGGGATTTTCTTACCGATACGCAATGGACGCCATTATTTGACGATGCGCATTATGGCATTATGCCATTAGTAGCGGGTACCGTTGTCAGCTCAATGGTTGCACTATTGGTTGCGCTACCACTAGGTACAATTATTGCGATTTACCTATCTGAATTTGCTCCTTTTGCTGTACGTGAAATTGCAAAGCCCTTTCTTGAATTATTGGGTGGTGTGCCAACAGTCGTGTATGGTTATTTTGCATTATTGTTTGTTACACCATTACTGCAAATAATTTTCCCGGAATTGCCTGGATTTAGCCTGTTGTCGGCTGGACTGGTCATGGGAATAATGATTATCCCTTATGTCAGTTCAATGACAGAAGATGCCATGAGGGCAGTTCCTATGCATTTGCGAGAAGGTTCATATGCGATGGGTGCTACGCGCTTTCAAACGGCTATCAGAGTAGTTATGCCAGCAGCCTTCTCGGGTATAGCCGCAGCTTATATCCTAGGTATATCGCGAGCAGTTGGAGAAACTATGGTTGTTGCGATTGCTGCGGGTATGCAACCGAATCTTACTTGGAACCCAATGGAGCCTGCCGCTACAATAACAGCTTATATTGTACAAGTAAGTTTAGGTGATTTACCGCATGGCAGCATTGGTTACCAAACAATATTTGCGGCAGGATTAACCTTATTATTAATAACGCTGGTTTTTAATATTATTGGTCATATGTTGCGTAAGCGGTATCGTGAAATATATTAATTAGGACTCATGTATATCTCATTATGAAAGACATGAATAATATTCAAGAGATCCGCAAAATCATAAGCCAGCATAAGCGCTGGGATATGTTATTTATGATTGCCGGTATTATTGCATTGTTGATTGCTGTCTCAACATTTTTTGCGTTGTTCGGTCAGATGCTGGTTGATGGCATGCCCCGCTTAACATGGGCGTTCTTCACTTCTTTTCCATCCCGTCATCCGGAAATGGCAGGTATCCTATCTGCATGGGTTGGTACAACACTTGTTATGTTGGTGACAGCAGCTTCAGCTGTTCCGCTAGGTATAGCTTCAGGGGTTTATCTAGAGGAATACGCCCCGAAAAATATATTTACAGAAATTATTGAAATTAATGTAACAAATTTGGCAGGTGTGCCATCCATAATATACGGTCTTTTGGCTTTAGGATTGTTTGTATATCAGTTTAGTTTTGGTCAAAGTATTTTAGCGGCAGGTTTAGCGCTAGCGTTATTAATTTTGCCTGTTGTCATTGTGGCTACTCGTGAAGCCATACGATCTATTCCAGTGACGATAAGAGAGGGGGCATATGCACTAGGTGCTACAAAATGGCAAACAGTATCAGATCATTTGTTGCCTTATTCGGCTGCTGGTATCTTGACGGGAGTAATTATCGGCCTTGCTCGGGCAATAGGTGAGACTGCGCCAATTATTACTATTGGGGCACT
>JAOULU010000374.1 GCA_029881855.1 Nitrosomonas sp.
AGGCATGCTCCCTGGGTTAATCGCTGGACATTATTCCTTTGAAGATTGCCATATAGACCTTCGTAAACTCTGCCAATGGGCAAGCATTCAGTTTATTCGCAGCGAAGTCACACACCTCGATCCTATAGGAAAAAAAATAGTCTGTCATCATTACCCGTCCCTACGCTATGACCTACTTTCAATCAACACAGGATCTCAGCCTGCACTCAGCACTATTAAAGGTGCCACTAATCATGGTCACGCCGTTAAACCAGTCAAACAATTTCTATATAATTGGGGCCGGTGGATAGAAAAAAATTCTACATCACAACGCTCACAACATATTGTTGTCATTGGCGGAGGTGCAGCAGGTGTCGAGGTAATACTGGCCATGCATTACAGGCTACGCGAGAAAACCCTCATTAATGCTCACTTTACTTTAATCTGTGCAGATCAACAGATTTTGAATTCGCACAATAAACGCGTACAAGATTTTTTCAAACATCACCTACACGCACTTAATATCTCCATCATCAATGGCAGGCATGTCATCTCTACCAGAGAAAACCAGTTATTACTTGATGACAATACTACGGTTGATTATGATTTTGCTGCCTGGGCGATTAACGCTGGCGCACAATCTTGGCCATTAGAGAGCGGTATTAAATGCGACAACAAAGGTTTTATTGAAGTTGATCAATATCTACGAAGCATCTCTCACCCTGATATCTTTGCGGTTGGAGATAGCGCAGCTTTTACTCCCTCACCATTGCCAAAAGCAGGTGTTTATGCTGTACGTCAGGGACCGGTCTTAACTAAAAACATTTATTCCGCACTGACTCAGCGTTCCCTCAAGCCTTTTAAGCCCCAAAAACATTTTCTGAGCCTGCTAACCACAGGTGGACGCCACGCGGTCGCTTCAAGAGGCACGTTATTTGCCAGCGGGAAATGGGTGTGGCATTGGAAAAACCATATTGACCGTACATTTATGGCACGCTTTAATCCAGCGCCTATGAAAATAACAAATCAAACAAATGACAATAAAGACCCATCTATGCGCTGTGGCGGTTGTGGGGCCAAAATTAGCAACGACATTCTACAAAATGTTTTAACTGAATTAAACATCACGCCAAGCAAAGACATTATTAGCAACCAAAGTGATGATGCCGCAATTATTAAACCACCGTCAGATATGCACTGGCTACAATCCGTTGATTTTTTCAGAAGCTTTATTGATGATCCTTATTTGCTAGGACAGATCGCCGCCAATCACAGTCTGGGAGATATTTATGCAATGGGTGGCACACCACACTCCGCACTGGTAACCGCAATTATTCCTTATGGTCATCAGTCCATTATGCAGGAAACGCTACTGCATATCATGCAGGGTATATTAAAAAAATTGGATGAAGAAAATACAGCGCTTATCGGTGGGCACAGTGGTGAAGGGTCGGAAATTTCAGTCGGCCTGACTGTTAACGGTACAATAGCACCGGGTAGCGCTTTAACAAATTCAGGGTTAAAACCAGGCGATAATTTAATTTTAACCAAACCAATAGGCAGCGGCGTATTACTTGCCGCCAATATGGTCGCCCGTTGTCAAGGTGACTGGCTTGATCAGGCACTGGCATCTATGCTGCAAAGCAACCGTACCGCCGCAACGATATTGCGTGCTTGTGAAGCACGAAGTTGCACTGATATTACCGGTTTTGGTCTGCTTGGGCACTTACATGAAATGTTGTCCGCATCACACTGCAGCGCTTCAATTACACTAGATGCGATCCCGCTTATGAATGGCGCTGAATTTTGTAGTTTACAAGGGATACAAAGTACGCTATTTGAG
>JAOULU010000376.1 GCA_029881855.1 Nitrosomonas sp.
GCTCAAACGATCTAGTGTACCCGCCGGCAAAGTTTCGTGTTTTTTCCCCCCTTTGTGTTGAAGTGTTAATGAATTGTTTTCCCAGTTAAAGATGGCTATATTGGGTTCTTCCTTCCCGCGTTGGTCGGAAAAATAACTGGGTTGTAATCCTTCTTCGGTAACGAAACCTCGGCTGTTGCGTACGATGCTTCCAGGTTTTACGATTTTCGTCACACCAGTTGCTTGTGCCTTGCTGGTAATGTTATAGCGATGCGAGTCCTCATCTTGAATGATTTCTACCGTTTCACTTAGCACGCCTTGGCCAATACCTGATGTAACTGAGTAACTGATACCAGTAAGGTGTGGTAGATCACTTGCTAAACTAGAAAAATTGATGCCGCATAGTATAAAAAGGATGATTATGAGTTTCATTCTTGTAATCCTGGCGAGTGTAGAACAACGTCATTGATACTTGTTCCACGTATAACAACGCAATTATTAGATAGACTCAATTGATGTTGCATAAACCAACGTATGGCTTGTGGGTAAATATGGTGTTCTTGTTGTAGTACCCGTGCGGCTAGTGTTTTCTTGGTGTCATCGGGTAATATGGGTATGGCCGCTTGAATAACAATAGGGCCATGATCCAATTTTGGTGTTACAAAATGTACGGTGCAGCCATGAATCTTAATACCTTCTTGAAGTGCCCGTGCATGGGTATTCAGACCAGTGAAAGCGGGCAATAATGAAGGGTGGACGTTCATTAATCGGCCTTCATAACGCAAAACAAAATTCTCGCTGAGAATACGCATGAAGCCTGCCAGTGCAATTAATTTTGGTTGACACGCGTCTATTCTCTCAGCCAAAGCGGCATCAAATGTTTCCCGATCAGGGTAGCTGCGATGATCAATGACAATTGTATCAATGCCGTGTTGACGGGCAATACCCAGCCCACTGGCTTCAGGGTTGTTGCTAATAACCGTGATTTTGTCTACCGGTAGATTGGCTTCTAGCAATGCTTGCATATTGCTGCCACGACCAGAAATAAGAATAACAAGAGATCTCATGACTCAGTTGTTTTGAGGTGCGGTTATACTAAAATGGTTGGTGCGTCATTTCCCGTGCGCAGTTTAATTTCACCTATTGGCCAGACAGTCTCACCAGAGGTGCGTAATAGTTGTAGTGCATCATCAACATGATGGTGTGCAATCACTAGCGCCATACCAATACCGCAATTAAACACACGGGCCATTTCAGTATCACTAATATTGCCTTGTTGTTGTAGCCACTTAAACAATGGTGGTGTCTCCCAGGAATTTTTTTGCAGCACAGCCATAGTTTGCTCAGGCAGAATACGCGGTAAATTTTCTACCAGTCCACCGCCAGTAATATGCGCTAAACCTTTTATTGGTAATTTAGACATTAAAGCCAGCAAGGGCTTGGCATATATTCGTGTGGGCGCCATAATGGTTTCATGGAGTGGCTTTCCATAAAAATCCTGGGCTAGGTCAATTTGGTTATTGTCAATAATTTTACGAATCAAAGAATAACCATTCGAGTGTGCGCCACTGGAAGCCAGGCCGATTACAATATCGCCAGGTTGGATATTTTTTCCATCAATAATTTGTTTTTTCTCAACGGCACCGACGGCAAATCCAGCCAAGTCATATTCGCCGGTGGGGTACATGCCAGGCATTTCTGCTGTTTCTCCACCAATGAGTGCACAGCCTGCTTGTTCACATCCTGCCGCAATACCGCTGACAACGGCTGTGGCAGTATCTACATGCAATTTGCCGCAGGAAAAATAATCTAGAAAGAATAAAGGCTCTGCTCCCAATAC
>JAOULU010000079.1 GCA_029881855.1 Nitrosomonas sp.
CAGGCTCGTGGTGAATTGCATCGCTGGTTCTTACGCGCCTATGTGCACAAAGTTGGCTATTATGCTATTGATCTTTACAGTGGTCGCTTGTCGTTGCATGATGACGATGATGATGTGGCATCAAGAACATCGGCATCCAGTGCAGATATTGACATAGCTGAGGATACAACAGCTCAGGCTGCTGAAGAGCCGTTACGTATTCTTGTCTTAGGGCGTTCCAATGCTGGTAAATCTTGCCTTATCAATGCATTATTTGGGGAATTAACGGTTGCTGCTGATGTATTGCCAGACACGACCCAATCGCTAAAACCTTTTATTTTGTTACGTGAGGGCCTTACTCAAGCATTGATCTTCGATAGCCCAGGCTGCGACAGCAATCATTTCGATTACAAGAAAATGCAAGCAGCGTCGGAGAATGCTGATTTAATTTTATGGGTTAGTGCGGTAAACAGACCTGATCGACAGATTGAACGAGATAGTTTGGATGCTTTGCGTTCCTATCAGGCGGCACGTGTTAATCATCATCCGCCACCTTTGATTGTTGTTGCCAGCCATATTGATTTATTGCGACCAGTAAATGAATGGTCACCACCGTATGATCTTACTGATCAACAGAGTACTAAAGCTACAAATATAAGTGCCGCAGTTCAAGCGATTGCCGCAGATCTGGCTGTGCCTGTTAAAAAAGTTATACCTGCTTGTTTAGCCAGCGGTAAGGCTTATAACATAGAGGATACGCTCTGGGCGGCCGTATTGGATCATCAAGAAGAGGCGCTCAGAGTGCGCTTGTTGCGCTGTTTAGACGCAAAGAAACGTACAGAAGATTGGGCGCTATTACGCCGGCAAATGCTCGGTGCGGGACGTTTCTTGCGTAACTTGCCCGATAAATTGGGTAAAAGTAACGAAAAATAGAATGGTGGCAACAAGTTAACCGCTCCAGGTACGTAAGTATCCCGTATCAATATGAATGAAATTTGATCGTGGGTAATAGCCAACACCACCAGCATGCATTGATAAGGCTGCTGCACGTAGGTCTGATAATTGATGTCCTGGTAGACGAATATCTATTGCCTTACCTTGTATGTGTAGACTTGTTTTTGCTACGCCGTTACTACGACTAGCTAGCATGGCATTTGTTTTGGCCGAACGGAAGCCAGAAATCACATGAAATTCTTTATCAGAATCCATTTTGCTTTGTATCAGGTGCAATAAATTAAATAATTTTGTGTCCATCGTATGTAGGTCACCAGTGCGATGGTCGCGTAGTATATTTCTTATCGCCTCAAGTGCTTCAGGAATGTATTGCCCTTCTGCCCAATAAACAGATTTAACACGTTCGCCGGTATGAAGATTCAGAAAGCTTAATTTTCTCTCCACAGGCTGTAGCATTTTTGCATGAGAGATGGGGATTGCCAGTGGTATGGATGCAAGGGCGCATATACCAAAACCCATTTTTAAAAAGCGGCGGCGATTGTCAATTGATTCATTATTTAATTGACTGCAATGATCTTTAAATTTATTTGTATGCATTTTTCCTCCAGGAAACGAAGGCTTGAACAAGTTGCTAAATAGCGTGAACTAAAGTATATGTGCACACGTATCTTGTTAATAAATAACAGGAAAAAACAACTTATTCAGACTATCAATCCGAGTTGTGATTTATTGTTAGTAGTATCGGCAAGTGTTGAGGTAAATTTATTGTTTTTGCTGCGGCAACATTAAATTTAGGAGAAATGGCATATTTGGATTGGTGCTTGCAAAGATTACTTTTGTTCTTGAGGCAGGCTGGGATAGGTTGGTAGTGCTAATCGCTCCATTAAATAGCACAAACAATCTTGATGTATTATTTGAGTGTCTCGCGTTAGCATAGATGGCATGATCGGTCGACGGACTTTCAGTGCGGTGCCATCTAAACGGAAATAATTGTCGGATACTTCGTGGTCTTGCTCGTCAGCAGTTCTGAGTAAAAGTTCATCATTTAAGGGCTGCCAACCCAGCAATGTATCGGCTGGTAATTCACGGAAATTTAGGTGATCTATATTATCTACTAGGCGTAAATCCAATCCATCGTCTTGGAACCCTATTTGTGTGCCGGGGGCGATTCGTACAACAGCGACCGTGTGGAATAATTCAATATCTTGTGCAGTAATAGTGTGTGATGGTATTTCGGATAAATGTAGACAAGCTGTCAGGTATTCAATGGCATGAGTGAGGCCTGCTGGGTTATCAGGTTGCCCACATTCCAGCGTGACTGCAGGTGCCAATTCAGAGAAAGCGAGAGATTGCACGCCTATTGGGCGTGTAAAATAAATGACCGTACGATCAAACAGGGTTGCTAAATGAAGGGAAGCGGTATCCAGTTTATTTACGCAAGCATAGTGAGGATTTAATCCTGTGTTATTGTGTACATCAATGCTGGCAAATAATCCAGATTGCGACATTTCATTATAAACTTGGCTAGCCATAGCGTGTTCTGGTGTATCTCCGGTATGCCAAATACGGTTAAAGTCAGGCTGGTTATCCAGGTGCCTTTGCCGGAGTTTTGCGGCACTAATGTTGCCGATAAAAAGTGACAATGCACGGGGTAATTCTCTATTTTGGTGGTGATATAACAAATGGCGTATTGCATTCCAACCAACAGGTTCATTACCATGCAACAATACTGAAATATACAGTGCTGGTTTACGTCTGCCGGAGAGATGAAATAGCGTTGGTCCATCTAGCATCTTATGGAGTTCATGTGCTTCCAGGTCAAGCAGGCCTTCGGGAATGTCTTGTCGGATTGTCAACATTTGGTTTTATTGTAATAAATTTGGTGTGTAATATATCCGGTTAATTGAATTGATGAGCAAAAAAAATTTTTGCGAGTTTTCTTAGATCGGCCATTTGTGGACGGGTTTACCATGTTGTTGTAGCTTGGCATATGTGGTTGTTAATGCGCTCATACTATGTCCATGGGCGGCAATGAAGCGTTGTTGCCAGTTGGCGCCAGTTTGACCAGTTGTGATGCGTTGCTCAATAATTCCCAAATATAACTGGATATCGTGTTTATTAATTTTCAGACGATTAAGACCTGATTGCGCCAGTGGCAGTATTTGCTTGAGAATATTTTCCTTAGCATTTTTTTGTTTGTTATCTAACCAGTGTAGATCAGCTTGCAAGCCAGACTGAGCTGCTGCATAGAAATTTTTCCGTGCTTTAGTAAAAGAAAGCATCTGCTCGGGAGGGTCATCAGCTTCAACCAGACTTTTAACGGCACCTACAAATAAAGCAGCGTTGGCAACGGTATCGATCATACTAGGACCAGCAGAAATTACCCGGTGTTCAATACGCAAATGAGGCTTGCCTTGCTTATCAAAGCCAATTAATGGCCGGTTCCATCGCCATATGGTGCCATTATGAAGACGCAAATGTGCAAGCTTCTCGGGTGGCTCATCAAATAGTACAGGTAGGATGACTGGGAAGTGATCCAGATTTTCTTGAAAACATTCCAGTAACGAATTCTTGGCGTAGCCTGTACCAAATGAAACACGCTTAAGATGACCTTCATCCGAGTTTTTATGCCCACCAATAGATACAGATTGTTCAAACAACGGGATTCTGGTTTCCTCCCATAAATGTTTGCCAAATAAATAGGGCGCATTTCCAGTAGCTGCCACCATTGAACCGGACAAAATAATAGCAGCATTATAATAACGCGTTGCTAGATGGGGTGGTATTTGAAGATGTAATTGGAGAGAAGTTGCAGCAGCTTCCAGCATGACATCATTATGCTTAGTGCGTAAATGTTCTTCACCCTTGATATCGATATGTAAGGGGCGACCATGTCTCAGGCGAAATATCTGTTCGTTCAATGCGCGGTAGCGTTGTGAATCGGACATGTGTTCGAGTGATAAATCAGATTCTTTTACTGTGGGTAATATGCCAATCATAACGAGATCAGAATCTAATAATTGTGCACGCTGGCGACATTGGCTATAGATCTGATTTAGATTTTTTTCCATATCACTAAAGACATGGTTGTTAAGGTGTTGTGGCAAACTATTTAATTCAATATTGAAGTTAGCTAACTCAGGGACGACTAGTGGATCATTCAATTCTTGCAAGAAACGCACGTTAATGGGGGCCGGTTGAAAATTTTTGTCAACAAGCCACGCTTCTAGTTCATAGCCAAACATTTTTTGTTCAAACGTGAAATGATTGTTTGAAAACCATTCACTGACTAACTGCGTTTCATGGCGAAGACGTTTTGTAAAAACTTTTAAATCGTTTAAATTAAAATGGCTGGATGGTATTTCATTACCCATAGGTTACAACTGCTCCACGGTGTGATCATTGGATGTACTTAATTCCATGATAATACATTTATGCGGTAGTTTAGGAATAGGTTTGAAATTAGAATACTAAATCTGAGATTTAGCATTGTGCCCAGTTTTTAATGATGCTTTTGTTGACCTTGACCTTGACCTTGACCTTGACCTTGATCTTGTTTTTTACCAGATGAAGTTTTTTTTATTTGCTGCCGTGCTTGTATCTTAACTATGTAAGGATTAGTTTGCCTTCTTTGATTTGTAGGACACCACTTTCTCGGTTTACATGAAAATTGTGAAGTAATGTGCCGATACGTATTTCTGTGGCTTCAAGAAATTGTTTTTCTGCGATAACTTGTGCTTTTTCTCCAATGGCAATTTCTCGTTCCACCTCTTCTTCGTCTAGTAGAAGCATGGATAATTCAGCATTTGTGGCGACACGGGTTGCTTCTGCAGCTTTAATGGATTCTGCCGGAATACGATCAGGATTTGTGCGCGCTAGTTCCAGTAGCTTAGAAATTTGAAATAGTTTATTTGTTGCAATACTGCGAGTTTCAGCGATGGTGGATAAGCGGTCATGTAGGGTTTGATCAACACCTGTGATTAGGACGGTTTTTTTGTGTGCAGGCGAACCAATGACTTGAGCTTTTATGAGTACACCGGCACGAGTAACGCCACCAATGATGTGGCCTTTGAGACTACCTTTGTCGCCAACGATGACTTGGTGTTTTGCAGACAATTCACTTTGCATGACGAAATCACGGATGAAAATGCCATTTCCAGCTGAAATACTTGCGTTTTGTACAAAATTTGCGTGGCATGATCCTTTGCAGGTAATGCTGGAGCCAGATGTGTTTCCTTTCTCCGTAAGACCGATAATGCCGCCTTTCACGACAATGTCCCCTCCTGCAATTAATGTCACACCTTCAATCGTACTGTTGATATTAATGTCGCCAGTGGCTTTGATGGTCAAGCCGGTTTTAACATCACCTTTTACATTTACCGTGCCTAAAAAATCTATATTGCCTATACGAAGATCAACATCTTGAGTTGAATAAATTGGCTCAACAGACATACCGTTTTCTAGTATGACTGGAGAGCCATCAATAGTGGCAATTAATACATTCTGATCGTTAGGATCAAATTTTACTCCCTCCAGTTGTGATGCAAACATAACCTCTTCGCCTGGTTTGGCGGGTATGGATTGCCCATACAAGTTAATGCCATGTTCACCGCTCGTGGGGAGGACTCGACGCATCAATGTATCACCGATGTGGACGACTGGAATGCCGCCAAGTTCACGAAAGTCAGCAATACCATTTTCATCAAGACGTGGACTTCTTTTTTTAGCACCGGGAATCAGGTTTTCAAATTTTCCATCTGATCCATCAACAGCTGCTTTGCCACTTGCAATAAGAATATTTTCACCATTCTCTTTAAGTGCATTTGTTATGGCTACATGGTCAATTGCTTGAGTGATACCCTGTTGTTCAACTGCACGTAGGATATGAGTGAGAGTAACCGGTTCTCCGCCGTATGGTGGTGTGCAAGTAAGATAGGCATTAATCTGATTAGCATCAATGCTGATATTGAATTTACCGTCAACAGCTTTACCAACAATTACCGAGAAGGGCTCTCTGGCCATATATTTTTCTAATACTTCTTGAAGTGCCGACTGGCTTAATCGATAGTTCCCAAATCCGGCGGCATCAATACTTTCCTTAAGATCATTAAGTGTAAGGTCTTGTGTGTTACTGATAGGGTCAAATGAAACTATAGGATCGAAAGAAACAACCACCTTTTTTTCATCTTCGTCATCTAGATGGACAGATAAAGCAGGAAGCCGTGTGTTTTTTTGCATTGAGATCCTGTTATATATTTGATGTGACAAGATTCTGAAAGGAATAATGATCGTAACTATAACAATTTACTGATAAAAGAATTTACCGAATAGCGCTAATATATACCCCTTTATTATTTACGCGTTAAACTGTGGATTCAATATGTTAAAGTTGTTTTGTCGCTAGAATTAAGAGTAATGTTTGATATGATAGACTTATAATTAAATGAAAGTTAACTGGTAGATTTATAGTTATCTTAATAGGAACTTTGCAAGTGTGGTATAGAATCTATGGCAGAATGACCTTAAAGCATATTGTGAGATTTAATACCGATATGTTTTGAGAATTTTATGGCATTCCTAATGTGGCAACTAAGCGAGTAGCTGGTCAGAAAAGTTAACAATTAATGACCTATTTTTAAGTTTTCTTTCGTGATGTTACAATGTCATCAGTATTTCCTCTTATCATAATGATAGTAATTTACTAACCGTAGCCTCGGCATTAAGTTTATTTTTCATTAAATAAGTTTAAATCCACAATTTTTTGGATCAATCAAGCTTGGTGCATTCACTTCCTTACTGGCGCCTTTCCGGCTTCTATTTTTTTCATTTCGCAGTACTTGGTGCATTTGCGCCCTACTGGAGTTTGTATCTCCAGTCACTTTCCTTTAGTGCCATACAGATAGGCATATTGATGTCTTTGTTGTTGGTGACACGAATTTTTGCGCCAGCTGCGTGGGGTTGGCTTGCGGATCATACGGGCAGGCGAGTAATGGTTGTACAGTTTGCAGCGATTAGTGGGTTTGTTAGTTACTGTGGTTTTTTTCTAGGAGAATCTTTTGTCTGGATTTTTCTGGTCATGCTGTTAATGAGTTTTTGTTGGAGTGCGGCATTACCATTGATTGAGGCGATTACATTATCTCACCTGGGTGACAATACCGATAAATATGGTCGTATTCGTTCATGGGGGTCGGTAGGGTTTATCCTAGCTGTCGTGGGGGTGGGCTATTTGCTGGATGCGGTGGATATTGTTTGGCTACTTTGGATTGTGCTGGCTTGTAAACTGGGTATTGTGATCTTTTCCTATCGTATTCCTGAAACAGAAGTTGTGGGTCATAGTGTTGATCAA
>JAOULU010000080.1 GCA_029881855.1 Nitrosomonas sp.
TAAAATGTATTGTGTTTTCGTAATGTGTCCAATGTTCGGATAATTGCAACATTTCTACTTCTGCCGCACGGATTTTTATCCAGGTCTCTCGTAAATTATTGTCAAAATGATCTTCTTTTAACAACAGCCATCCACGTAAAGAGCTTAGTGCCTGATTGACAAAATTTTTCATTGAGGTGCTGGTATAAACGGTTGGTACGCGAGTATCTGAGATTTGTTCAGACATTTTTTGCAGACGAGTCACTTCGTTTAAGCTGAAAGTGCCACTCAATGCAAATACAAACACAATTAGGCCGAATCCAATTGTGATGAGTTGATGTATCGGTAATGATCTGAACATTTAAAGGCAATTTAATTTTATATAAACTGTGTTGTTTGTAATCAACAAAGTTTTAAATTATTCCCATAATGGGATATCTAACAAGATGCTTAATATTGAACATTATTTAGCAGAAAAAGCTAGTAAGGAAGCGTGCCAGATTAAATGATATTATCTCCTTGTTAGCAATAAAGAATAATACATGCTGTACATCGTACAGTTAAGTTTTTTCATGATAATTTTTATTAAGTTAACTTTTCTGTTGTTTTTAACGTTCCTACGGGTAACCCAGAAGTTTTACTAAGATCATGGAAATCATGTGACCTGAAATAGATTACGTAACGATAAATATTTGTTGATTATCGTTTTAAAATGGTTATAAGAATTGTTTTATCGGTTGAGGAGAGGGTATTTCCCTTGGGGAGTCTGAGGAGTCGCTTGATTCTTTGAATCTAGGTCAACGATTTGATTTAGATTTGTTTTTTGCACGTATTCTTCTGGCGTCTTTTGGGTCAATAATAAGTGGTCGGTATATTTCAACGCGATCGCTAGATCGCAGCATAGTATTCCGCTCGGCAAATTTACTGAAAATTCCAAATTTATATGTCGTCAGGTCAATCTCAGGAAACTCTAACAGTATTCCAGAAGTTTTTATTGCTTGTTCAACGGTGGCGCCTTCAAAGATATTTATTTTCTTTAGGACTTGATTGTGAGGTAATGCATAGATAATCTCAACAGTTATTATCTTGTTAGGTGTTGTCATAAACGTCGCTAGCACGCTCAATAAAAGATTCAACGAAGCTATTAGCAATCATATGGAAGACGGGCCCAACCAATTTTTCTAGAATCTTATGGGAGAATGTGTAGTGCAAGCGAAATTCAATTTTACAGGCATCGTCAGCTAAAGGAATAAAGCGCCAGTGACCGTCAAGGTGTTCAAATGGCCCATCTAACAATGTCATTTCAATCAGGTCAGGGGGGTGACGTTTGTTTTCTGTTGTGAAACTATGTTTGACATGATGATAGTTAATATTGACCGTTGCATGAGTGATAGTTTCATCCTGTGGATCAACAGAAGTACCACCACACCACGGTAAGAACTTAGGATAATCCTCAACTGCGTCTACCAATGCAAACATTTGACTGGCTGAGTACCCTACTAAGATTGATTTTTCTATTTCTGCCATAACTAAGTTAATTATCTCACATGAATGAGGTAATACTAAAAAACTGATAAAATGCTTAAAATTTGCTAAAACGATATTTAATCAATTGCCCTTATGAGTATTATCCAGAATAAAAAGGCCTTTCACGATTATTTTATCGAGGAAAAATATGAAGCTGGTTTGGTGCTGGAAGGCTGGGAAGTCAAAGCCATCCGTGCCGGACGTGTTCAATTAAAAGAAGCCTATGTTATCATTCGTAACGCTGAATTATACCTAATTGGTTGTCATATAAGTCCGCTGAAAACAGCATCGACACATATCAATCCTGATCCAATCCGAACGCGTAAATTGTTATTGCATGCAGAACAAATAAACCGTCTTATTGGCAAATCTGAACGGGCTGGTTTTACATTGGTTCCACTTGACATGCATTATAAAGCAGGAAAGATTAAGTTGGAAATTGGTTTGGCCAAAGGTAAAAAGCAACATGATAAACGTGAGTCCGAAAAACAAAAAGAATGGGAACGTGATAAACAACGCTTAATGCGCATCAAATAGCATATTAAGTATCAATCAATCTAATCTTCAAAACAATTTTATGTCTATGCGAAAACCTATTGCAATTTGGTTATTAATTTGTTGTGCCTTGGTGTTTGCCATGGTTGTTGTTGGTGGTGTAACACGATTAACTGATTCAGGTCTATCGATTGTCGAATGGCAGCCAATAGTTGGCACCATGCCACCTGTTACTGATAGTGATTGGGATGAGTTACTAGAAAAGTATCGTGAGTCACCACAGTATCAGAAAGTTAATAAAGGTATGAGTGTTGATGAATTCAAAAGTATTTTCTGGTGGGAATATTTTCATCGTTTGTTGGGGCGACTAATTGGCCTGGTGTTCTTTGTGCCGTTTGTTTATTTTCTGGTGAAAAAACAGATAGATAAGCCGCTTGGAATCAAACTTTCTGGTATGTTTATTTTAGGGGGGTTACAAGGTTTTATGGGATGGTATATGGTTATGAGTGGGTTAGTAAATGACCCACATGTTAGTCAATACCGGCTGACCGCACATTTAGGACTGGCTTTTATTATCTTTGCGGGATTGTTTTGGATCGCGCTGGACTTGATATCTCCGGATAGAGATCACCACACAATTACCGAACCATTAAAGCGTTTACGTCGGTTTTCCATTGGACTAACTTCATTAATCTTTATTATGGTTCTGTCTGGTGGTTTTGTGGCGGGTATACGCGCAGGCTTGGCTTACAATACCTTTCCGCTAATGAATGGGCATTTTATTCCGCCTGAGATATTTATGTTAGAGCCATGGTACCGTAATTTTTTTGATAACATGGCTACGGTGCAGTTTGACCACCGTTTAATTGCATGGATATTAGCTTTTCTGGTGCCATTATTTTGGTTTAAAGCGATGAAGTCCGAGTTATCAAATACGACTCGTTTGGCCTGTCATTTGTTACTGATTATGTTAGTAATACAAATTAGTCTCGGTATTGCAACGTTATTGAATTTTGTGCCAATCCCCTTAGCGGCTTCACATCAAGGTGGGGCGGTGCTGCTTTTTGCTGCAGCATTGTGGGTAAGTCATCGCTTGCGATAATTTTTAAACGATATATCGATTATTTTTTTTCATTGAGTCCTAATCGTTGCATTCTGTAACGCATTGAGCGGACAGTGATGCCCAATGCTTTTGCAGCTGCTGTGCGGTTATATTTACTTTGCTCTAGGGCATTGACGATGGATTCTTTCTCCAGTCTATCAAGATAGTCTTGTAGTGGTAAACCTTGATCTGATGTGACCTGCGCGGAATTGGTGATGTTTAATGAAGTTTCCTGAGGTGCTAGTTGTAATTCATCTTTACCAATTTTCTCGTCAGAACTTAATGCCAATGTACGCTCGAGAATATTTTCCAGTTCACGGACATTCCCAGGGAAATCATAATTTGTTAAAGCGATAATGGCATCTTTCTTTAGGTAACAACTTGTTCTGTTTGTTTCCTGGCAAAGTTTGGTGAGTATGGATTCGGCAATTAACGCAATGTCTTCCCGCATTTCTCTGAGTGGTGGCATGTTTAACTCAATGACATTTAGGCGATAATAGAGATCTTGTCGGAATTGGCCATCCCTGACGCATTCATTGAGTTTTTGATGTGTTGCACTAATAATGCGTACATCCACATTAATTTCTTGTGTGTCTCCAATTCGTCTAACTTTTCTTTCTTGGATAACTCTAAGTAGCTTAACCTGCATGGGTAACGGTAAATCAGCAACCTCGTCAAGAAATAACGTGCCGCCATCTGCGGCTTGGAAGAAGCCGCTATGATCTTTGTCTGCGCCAGTAAAGGCCCCTTTTTTATAGCCAAAGAACTCGCTTTCCATTAAATTCTCTGGAATTGCACCACAGTTAACAGGAATAAATGCCTGCTCACGACGTGCGCTTCTCTCGTGGATCATTCTTGCCGCGAGTTCTTTTCCGCTGCCTGATTCACCACTGATATACACCGAAGCTTGGCTACGTGATAGTTTTTCAATGGTTGCACGTAGTTGATGCATTGGTGGCGATTCGCCAAGAAGGGTACGTTGGTTTGTATCAATTGTTTTAGATATTTCAGTTTCAGTCTGTATTGGCGGTAGGCTTAATGCAGACTTAACCAATGAGCGTAATTGTTTTAATGATACGGGCTTAGCCAAGTAATCAAAGGCACCAGCCTTCAGTGCAGCGACCGCATTCTCAGTAGTGCCATGCGCTGTTATCACGGCAACGGGCAAGTCAGCGCACTGATTAACGATATATCTAACTAAATCGATGCCGTCGCCATCTGGCAGGCGCATGTCTGTGAGACATAGCTGGAATTGGTCGGATTGTAGGGACTGTTTAGCGTCATTGATATTCATGACACTAACGACACCCATTCCCATACGCGCTAATGTCAGTTCTAGCAATTCGATAATGTCATGCTCATCATCAACGATAAGGACATTTGGTGAGGTGTTATTATCGCGATTAGACATTTTTTAAGCCACTTTTGCAAAGAATTCTAAAGTGTCCGCCAACAGTATCTTTTATATATTCAAGTGATGCTTGATTAGCTTCACACATTTCTTTAGCAATATATAATCCTAAGCCGGTGCCACTGGCTGCAGTTGTAAAAAAAGGCTCAAATAATTTTTTAAGTTGTTGTGGAGCAACGCCCGGTCCATCATCAAATACATCTAAGCAGGCAGTATTTTCCTCTTCTTGTTTTGTGAGTTTAATGCGGATGCTCTGTTCTTGTTGTTGGCAGTGACGCCATGCATTACGACAAAGATTCCATAGAACCTGGTTTAGGTGACCGTGGTCAAAGATGATTGTGTGTGATTCAGGTATTTCAAGTTTAAATATTTCGGTGTTAATTTTCTCAGAAAGGCAAAAGTCATTAATAAAAGTAGGAATAAATTCGCTAGTATTAATTGTCTCGGTCTGGGTCATATCACGTCGATTAAGTTGCAAGACATCTTGGACTATTTTATTAAGACGTTGTGTGTTGTCACAAATAATACGGATTAATCGCGGATGAGAAGGATTGGTATGTTCCTCTTCTTCTAGTAGTTCAGCAGCATGGCTAATCGAAGACAGAGGGTTACGAATTTCATGCGCTATATTTGCAGTTAGACGTCCCAGTGCGGCCAATTTTAGTTGTTGTACTTGTGCTTGAATACGGCTCATGTCTTCAAGAAATATCACAACACCTGAGCGACTATTACCTTCTATGGGAACAAACCGGGTTCTTACGACGATGTTACTGCCAGGTAGTCTTAAAAGATCAAAAATCGTGTTGGTGTCTTCCCGCCAAGTTGCTAATCGAGCGGCCAAAACAGGTGCATTATCTGCAAGATTAGCGTGTTCATTTTTGTCTGCGAGTAATTGCACCCCGATAAGTTTTTCTGCATAGGCATTACGCTGCTTGATATCACCATCTTTATTTACCACTAGAATGCCTTCTTGCAGGTCTTGGATAACCAATTGATTGACTTGCGCCATATTGGCTAAATCTGATCCACGCTCAGATGCCAGTTGTTCACTGGCCAGCGCATAGGTGGCAAGCTGGTGTGCCAGCCAGGCAACTGCAAAATAACCCATACTCAGTAAACCTGCGTGGGTATATTGGCCAGTATATCCAGGGATATATAAAAGTGCGTAAGTTTCTTCAAGCAGCACGCCAATTGTAGCAAATGAAGCAAAAAACAAAGCCAAATGTCCACGACTGATTAGTCCGGCACCAGCTAGTGATACCATCAACAGAACGCCTAACCCGCTTTGGATACCACCGCTTGCATAAATCATCACGCAGATGAACAGAATGTCCAAATTGACCTGGAGAATTAATTGCGAATCAAAATCAAGGCTACGTTTTTTGACTATGAATATTGATACGATACTGAAAAGGACATATCCTATTGTAGTTTGTAAAAATAAAGCGCTGTTATAAACACCAAAGCTTGTGAGGTGAAACACGGATGTGATAGTGATAAGCCCACTACCTACAGCAATGCGATATACATTAAAGTAGAATAATGAACGCCAGAATTGATCCGGGTAACCAGATTCTGATGGCCACAATTTATCTTGTTCTGATTGCGTGGAAATAGTAATCACAAATTCGAATTATTTTGAAGACTCTAAATGTTGATGGCGGTGCTCGTCACTACAAAAGAACATGTTGTCATTGGTAATGCACTCACTTTTGGGTAAATGTACACCGCAGTGTGTACAACGCACCATGTCTTCTATAGCTTCGGATGGTGAATTAGTATCCATATCCTTAGGTTGACGACTCTTAATAATCCAGTAAATCAGTAATGCAATAATCGCGAAAAAAATTAATTTACCCAAAACGTTATACCTCCAATAAGACATTTATATATTTACAGGAACTACTGGTTTTTATAAAAACCATATAAACCAGTAATTTCTTTTATAAATCGGTTAATCGAATTATAAAAATATCACAAATGTTTATCAGAACCATGTGTTTTGGTTTTAATTATCAAATTACGATAATGAGCGTAACAGATGTTGGATAATTTCAATTTTGGAAATAACAAGGTATTACTGTGCTACATTTAACGGGTGTTTTGCGTTATAGACGTAGAAAAAATAAATAAAAGTTACATCAACTCAAAGCTATTATCATACAAGTGTAACGGTTGAATTAATAACGTACTTTAAGGTCAAATAGGGCTGTTTAAAGTATGAAAATCAATGGATGATTGCTATCAAAGGGTAGCTAGAAGGTTAGAGTTTTTTAATCCCAAAAGGCATAAGTTTCATTTGTTTATGAAGGTGGTTTTATATGTGAGTAATTGAATAGAGGACAACCTTATGAGAGTTCTAATTGCATTTCTATTAGTACTTTTAATTAATAATATAGCTCTTGCAGCTGATTTTCAGCTGTCAGTATATTTTAATTTAGGTGTTGCGGAGAGGCATAAAATAGTCAAATGTCGACAAGGTGGTGAACAATTAGATACGGAATATCATCTGACTGTATTTAAAGACGAGCCAAGTTATACTACTTTAGGAAATTTAGATTTTGAAAAGAACGTTATTGGAGATACTGAAAGAAGTTTACATTGTAATGAAGGAGAATTTACACTTACAAAGTTGATTCATACTCAGGACAACGCTATTAATCTTTTCATCTATTTAGAAGAAATTTACGTTATCAAAGATGAGATATTTAAGATTGCAAATGTAGCATTATCTTTTAATGAAGACTATTTGA
>JAOULU010000377.1 GCA_029881855.1 Nitrosomonas sp.
GTCAAGGTCTGACATCACACTTCCTGTGGAAAATGAGGTCGATATATTGACAAAGTTTGAACAGCCTCTGCGAGATGGGAAGTTCCATGCTAATCTAGGGGGCAATTTTAGAAGCGATGAATCATTGGCTTATGGTGCGGTTAAATTCAGCCAAAGTGTTACGAATAATATGCATGCAAGCTTGCGCTTAGGTGTTAATGAAATCAGTTATGAATCGGGCGCATTGCGTTCGTTAGGTGCAAAGGATACTATTTTATTAAGTCTTTCTTCTCAATTGACACGACAAACACATTTGCAATTTGATATTGATGGGCACCGCTATTTAACTCGACAAGGAAGTACTTTAGGTAAAGGCTATAAGATGCAGGGAATTTTGGGTAGTTCTTTACTTACAGGCGCACAAGATTGGCAAGTTAGGCTTCAAGGAACATGGGAGAGTAATGATCTTAAACAGAATCTTCCTTCTGAATTGAAGGGATTATTTGGGCCTTCTGCATCAAGTGTGGAGACGCTAATCTTACCAAATTTTGGAACACTTGGTATGGGTACAACATTTCGTTATGGGCCCCATGATCAAGGGATATTGAGGCGACCTTTTATTCATGGAGATGTTTGGGCAGGGTGGGTTTGGCCCGCCAATGTTGTAGGGTATAACAGTCGAGCCGCAATGGGTATATCGTTGTTCGGCTCAGATATACTCAGTGTAGGGGGCTTTTATAGTAACGTCCAAGGCGGTAGAGCTGGTCAGGCTTTTAGTGGAGTAAACTTTCAATATTCAGTAGGATTCTAAATCAATAGGTTGTACTTTATTTTGTCATAGTGTATCAACCGAACAAATTTTTACCAAACTTCGTGATGAATTAGTGTAGAGAACAGGTAAACTGTCCGGGTATGTAGCAAATGATCTGTCCGGATTATCTTAAGCCCAAGGAGGGTTAAGGATGAAACGGACAGAATGGCTACAGGAGACACGGAAGATGAGATTTGAGAAAGCATATGAAGGTTGTAAAAGTGGGCGTCTTACGCATGTAGAAGCGGCCTTGCTACTTGGTGTATGCGATCGCACATTTCGGCGTTACATGGGCAAATATGATGAAGGTGGACTGGATGCGCTGCTGGACAAGCGACTCACCCAGGCTTCGCACCGTTGCGCACCAGTGAATGAAGTGATGCGGTTAACGGAGCAATACCGCAGTCGTTATGCAGGTTGGAATGCCAAGCACTTTTACACATGGTATCGTTCGGACGGTGGTACCCGTAGCTATACGTGGGTTAAGAATCGTTTGCAAGATGCCGGGTTAATAAAACGTGCCAAAAAGCGTGGATCACATCGTAAACGCCGTGAACGTTCTCCACTACCTGGAATGATGATTCATCAGGATGGTAGCACTCATGAATGGGTAGTGAATCAGAAATGGGATTTGATTGTCACCATGGACGACGCGACAAATGAGCATTATTCGATGTTTTTTGTTGCGGAAGAAGGCACTGTTAGTAGTTTTAGAGGCGTTCAAGAAGTTGTTGAGAAACGTGGATTATTTTCTTCCTTTTATTCGGATCGAGGCAGCCATTACTGGCATACGCCAGAAGCTGGTGGCAAGGTAGACAAGAATAACCCTACTCAGTTTGGACAAGCAATGAAACGGTTGGGCATTGAGATGATTGCGGCTTATTCACCGCAAGCACGTGGACGTAGTGAACGAATGTTTCGCACACATCAAGAGCGTTTGCCAAAGGAGATGGCGCTGGCTGGCATCATCGATATGGAAGCAGCAAACCAATACTAAAGGAAGTATATATGCCTGC
>JAOULU010000081.1 GCA_029881855.1 Nitrosomonas sp.
CATATTAATAAACCATACGCAGAGGTTAAGCCAAGTTGCCAGGCGCATTTGGGGGTGTACTGTGGATAAAAATTCTTGCATACCTGTTTTGACATAAGCAGACTCTCGCTGGCTCTGTGAAAAGAGTTTAAGTGTTAGGATGTTGGTATAGCTGTCAACAATACGTCCTGTCATCAATGAACGGGCGTCAGCTTGTAAGGTGGAGATATGTTTTAATTGCGGAACAAAGTGCGACAGAATGCCAATGTATGCCACAAGCCAGGCAAGTAACGGTAAACATAAACGTGGATCAGCATTGGCTACCAGCAATAAAGTTGTGATGAGGTAAACAGTGACGAAGAGTATGACATCCAGTAGTTTCATCACAGTTTCACGTACCGACAAAGCTGTTTGCATGACTTTGGTGGCAATACGACCACTAAATTCGTGCTGGAAGAATGCGTAACTTTGGTTTAGTAAGTATCGATGAGATAACCAGCGTACACGCATGGGGAAATTTCCCATAAGTGTTTGGTGTATGACCAGTGAATGTAGTAGCACAATGATCGGGATGAATACAAGGATAAAAATGGACATGGCAAGTAGAACCTGCCACTCATCATCAAGAAAATGTTCTGAGTTCTTCGTGGCGAGCCAATCAACCATTTGACCCAGAATACCATATAGCATGGCTTCACTGATGGCTAAGCAGGTGGTCAAAACGGCCATCAAGATCAAATAAGGCTCAATTCCCTGCGTGTAATGACGGCAGAACTGATACAAGCTCTTGGGTGGTTCTGTTGGATGAGCAGGCGGAAAAGGGTTTGCCAGCCGTTCAAAGAAACCAAACATGTTTCTAACCAGTACTTAAACGTTCAAATATGCGGAAACCTGCCACATAGGTGCCAATGGCAGAACCCATAGTTGCGAGTATAAAGATGAGCAAGATTCGTGTTACCTGATTATTCCACCAGCCTTTTAAGCTGGTTGTGTCGGTCCTGAGCCGATTAAAGTCGTCAATTTTCGGTTTGCGTAAATAGGTTTCTGCTGCTGCCACGACCATACCTGCACCAATAGTTGGGTTTAATGATGTAAGTGGTGCTGCCAGGAAAGCGGTTAATATGGTTAGCGGATGCGCAAAAGCTATGGCCGCGCCTAATGCTGATAGTCCACCATTGATGAGCACCCAGTCGAGTATCATTGCTGTACCGATTTCCGGGCTGCGCATAAAACCAATGACAAAACCGGTAAGAATCAAAGCAACAATTATCCAAGGTAGAAATTTAAACCAATTGGATGATTCTGGAATGGTGTCTAACTGTGTGATTTTTTCATCAGGGTTTGTAATACACTTACTTTCAATTTGTTCAGCCATGCCATTCATATGTCCGGCTCCGATTATAGCTAGAATATGTTTGTAACCATTTTCCTTGCATGTTTTAATCAAGCGGGCGGACATATATTCATCGCGCTCACTGATTAGGGGGTGGAATAAATCTTTTTCATCTTCTGCGAATTGTGAAAAAGTGCTTTCTAGAACATCACCTTCTTTTAATCTCTCGATTTCTTCTGCACTAATTTTTTCTTTGCTGATAACACTGGCAATCAGCCCACCAAACAAATTAAAGCGTTTCCACCAGGGGACATTCCGATAGATACGCTTCAAAGTTGTGCCGATTTCTCGGTCAATGAGGATAACTGGTAATTTGGCTTCTTTTGCGTCTTTGATGGCAACACGCATTTCTGCGCCGGGTTCAATGTCAAATTGTTCGGCCATACGTTGTTGAAAGGCACCTAATGCTAGGCTGGCAGCCACCATGCTTGCTTGCCCACTTTTTATGACTTGAAATAAGTCCATTTTGGCCATTGCATCAGGGTTGATAATGGTTTTATGACGACTTGGACATAATTCAACGGCGATAGCATCGTATTTTCCAGTTGCAATTAATTCCTGGACTTTGTCTGCACTGGCTTTTGAGACATGTGCTGTACCCAACATGGTGATATTGCAGTCGTCTATCTTAACGGTTTTGAGTGGTTCAGTTAGTGCGTCGTATTCTGGTTTAGTCATGAGTTGTTATGCGTTAATTTATTGTTAAATCAAAGAAGTCCAGACAACAATTGAACTTTTTGATGTGTATTTTGTTAAATAAAAGTATTAATTACTTTAACCTCCAAAATAAAATTTGAAGTTTTCTGGCCTGATTTTTGTGTATTTTGTGCAATTTTTTGCAATAGTGTGGCATAAGTCACTGTTGTGATGAGAAATAAGGGTGATTTATGCCTTTATTTGTATCTTTAATTGTTTTCCGTATGTATTATATTACTAACTAGATTTTAGCGATCCTTTTGAATATTAAAGCCAAGATGTAAAAGTTGTGATGATGTTTAAATGAAAGAAGTTACACTTTTGACATATTGGTTGTAATTTGTGGTTTATGACGAGGCCCTTTACTCCCTACTGCTTGCGGTAGGGATTTTTTTTGTCCTAAATGTGAGCAATTTAGAATTGATTTGGGTAGTTTCCTAGAAACCAAAAATGATGCGTGAAGCTGCATGTGGGAAATTTTCATGGTGTGATCTTTTCATACCAAACCCAACTTGTATCTTGGCGTGCTTGGCCGCTTGTATATGCATTTGCGGCATAATTAAAGCGATATCAGGAAGGTGTGGCCGAGTTTCGTAATTAACTTCTATTCCTGCAATTAAGTTTTTGGAAAAGGTATAAAAGACATTGCCGTTAAATAATTGTTCATAATGGCCTCTTGATCGGCTATCTGTTGTACGAAAACCCACCATATTTAGCATGCTCAATTTGTCATTGAATTCGTAGCCAAATAGGTATAGTAAATCATTTTCAAAGGCTTTGCTGTGTTTGTGATATTCACCAAAATATTGCCAGCCATGAATAAACTTACTATTGGTAAGAAAACTAAAGGTGCCTTGTAACACAAACTTATAGGCTTCTAAGTTTGTGTTCTTCATTGGTAATTCGACCTCAATACCGTAGCCATCAGCGTAGGCATATTCAAATTCAGGGTTTAATTCAACAACATCTTCTTCAAAATTATATTGTGTCATTGAATTAAATTCATATTCATTTCTTTTAGCGCCTAGCGGCAAGACCAGATCAAATACCATGGGCTCGGGAAGGCGCGGACCTTTTCCTGAAGCATTGCTGAGACTGGGTATGATGAAAAGAAAAAAGAAAATAAACGTGATTGTAATTTTCATAGGGTTTTATTAGATGCGGTGTTACTTTTAGTCTCGTAAAAAATTTTAAGTTTAGAGTTGTGAATATTAAGAATGAAACAGGTATTAGAACTAAGAATTTAGGTGGTTAAGTAAAATAAAATAAAAGCATCACTCTCTTCTTGTTTACTAAGTATCCAAGTGGTGCAAACAATGTAATGAGTATTAACTTAGAATGGGGACGTGGTCTTTTGTGGGGATACGATTTAATCGATTATTAGCATAGGTGTAATTGAGAGTTGCTGAATAATATAATCTGCAGCTTGTTGTGCGAGCATCTGGTTGGGATAGGGACCTGCTTTAATTCTGAAAAGCCCGTTTGTTTCAGTGATGCCTACTGTTTGGCTTAGCGATGGTAACTCTGTTTGAATGTGAGAAAGAAAATTATAGGCATTACCTGCAATACCAAATGCGCCCAGTTGGAGATAAACTTTATTGCTTTCTACATTGTTTTTGACTTGTTGAGGCCTGGTTTCATTAGGTGCGGGTTTGGTCTGTTGGGACATGTTTTTACCCGGTAATATACTTTCAACTTCAACTTCACCTTGACCATTTTGCAGTATCCTGAGTTTATAAGCCGCAGTATATGACAGGTCAATGAGTCTGTTGGAAAGAAAAGGGCCTCGATCATTAATGCGCACAATAACGGATTTTCCATTTTTTACATTAGTTACCCGTGCATAACTAGGTAATGGTAGTGTAGGGTGTGCAGCAGTCATTGCATACATATCATAAACTTCGCCAGATGCTGTTTGATTACCATGATAGCGACGACCATACCATGTAGCAATGCCACGTTTTTTGTAGTGACTCAGTTCAGTCATTGGTTTGTATGAATTGCCTAATGCGACATAGGGCCGCATATTTGCTTTACGTAGTGGTTCTACCTTAGGTGTGGCATCAGGAATCTTATCTAGATTGGTTGGGGGATTATTTTCTGGGCCATCATCCAAGTAATATGCGCCATCATTTTTGTTTATGAGGCTTGAAGTTGATGTGTTCTGTTCTAGTGGTCTATGTGTGGTAGTAGTGCTACAGCCCACAAGAGATATAAAGGCAAGTGCGGGTATTATCAATAAATTTTTGTATAAATCTTGTCGTGCTGGATAATTGTCTGTCATGTTTTTACTAATTTTGGATGTGTTTGTATACTCATCAAAATACCAAAGCCAAGCAGCATTGTTACCATTGACGTACCACCATAGCTAATTAATGGGAGTGGTACGCCAACCACTGGTAAGATTCCACTGACCATTCCCATATTTACGACAATATATGTGCAGAATGTGAGTGTGATGGAACCAGCAATAAGACGCGTGAACTGTGTTGAAGCATTGGCTGTTATAAATATACAACGACCAATTACTGTCAAATATAACAGCAAAAGTATACTATTGCCAATTAGTCCAAACTCTTCAGAAAAAACAGCAAAAATGAAATCAGTGCTTCGTTCTGGTAGAAAATCTAGCTGGGTTTGAGTGCCATTTTGCCATCCTTTGCCAATAATTCCGCCAGAACCGATAGCGATAGTTGATTGAATAGTGTGATAACCTGCGCCGAGTGCATCTTGTGACGGGTCAAATAATGTCATTACGCGCCGACGTTGATAGTCATGCATAAACGACCAGAATATCGGAACGCTGCTTGCCGCAGCTATTATTAGACCAGCGATAATGCGCCATGATAATCCAGCCAAAAACAGCACATAAAAACCACTGGCTGCGATTAATAAGGCTGTGCCCAAATCAGGTTGGCGTAAAATGAGTAAAACGGGGAGCAGTAACAAAAGCGTTGCCCCAAGATAGTCTCTTAGGCGTAAGGTGATTTCATATCGGTCAAAAAACCAAGCCATCATGAGTGGTACAGCAATTTTCATCAGTTCGGATGGTTGAATTCGGGTCACCCCAATATCCAACCAGCGCCGAGCACCATTATTTATTTCGCCAAATAAGGAGACGCCAATGAGCAATGCAAACCCAAATAAATACATAGGTAGGGCAAGCCGCATAATCTGCTGTAATGGAACGTTAGCAACCATCCACATAATAATTAAAGCAACCAGCATGTTAATCATCTGTTTGATGACACGATTAAAATCAGCGCCAGTTGCACTATACAACGTAAACAGGCCGATAATCATTAACAGAAGAATACTTGTGAGCAGGAGGTTATCTATATAGCGTGTTAAGTAAAACCATAGTTTCCTAAATTCAATTATGGGCATCTTGGTTTTTAGTAACTAAAGGTGGTCGTGCGTATGTTCGTTTGGAATATCTAAAGTTTTTGCTATTGTAGATTCTGGTAGTTCGCCAAGTAAAAAATAATCAATGACGTGCCTGGCGATAGGCGCTGCTGTTGCGCCACCGTGACCACCATTTTCAACGACAATAGATAATACTATTTTAGGGTTTTCAGCAGGTGCATAGGCAATAAATAGAGCATGATCACGATGCTGTTCTTGGATGAGGTCTGCTTTATATCGTTCTCCTTGCCTAATGCCGATTACTTGTGAGGTGCCTGTTTTTCCAGCAAAAGTATATGCTGCGTCCTCTGCTATGTGGGCTGCTGTACCGCCAGGTTGTAGTACATCTACTAATGCACGTCGTACTAGATCCATATTTTCTTTTTTATATTCAAGCGTATATAACAGTTCTCCTTTTTTTACTCGGGTTATGCCGGTTTGGTCATTTGTTATTTGTTTAACTAAATGGGGCTGGAAAGCTTTTCCCTTATTGGCAAGTATTGATGTGGAGAAGGCAAGTTGTAGGGGTGTGGTAAGATTATAGCCCTGGCCAATGCCTACCGAAATGGTATCACCGACATACCATTGTTGTTTATGCCGTCGCATTTTCCATTCTGGAGAAGGCAGTAGCCCCGCTAATTCGCCGCTGATATCAATCCCAGTTTTTTCCCCCAAACCGAATTGTTTTACATAGCTATGTATGGTTTCAATACCCATGTCATAGGCGAGGCTGTAATAGTATGTGTCACAGGACACTACTAGAGATTTGTGTAGATTAACTTTGCCATGACCACCTGCTTTCCAGTCACGGTAACGATGTTTTATTCCAGGCAGAGTAAAGTAGCCTGCATCATCCATCGTAAATTCAGGTGTGCGTTTGTCTAATTCAAGTGCAGCTAATGCCATGAAAGGTTTAAAGGCAGATCCAGGAGGGTATAAGCCGCGTAATGCACGGTTATTAAGTGGTTTGTCGGTAGAGTTATTGAGCAAATCCCAATTATCTTGATCAATACCGCCAACGAAAAGATTGGCATCAAATGTTGGTTTGCTAACGAAAGCCAATACTTCACCATTATTGGGATCTAATGCAACCAGTGCACCTCGCAGATCACCAAAGGCTTTGTCTGCAACTTGTTGTAATTTTATATCTAATGATAACGTCAAGTTGTTTCCTGGAACAGGTGGTGTGCGTGATAGAACTCGAACTGGTCGTCCTGCAGCATCTGTTTCTACCTCTTCAAAACCGGTGATACCGTGTAATTCTTTTTCGTAGCTATGCTCAATACCTATTCTGCCAATGTAATGAGAGCCATGGTAGTTATCGAGTTCCTCATTGACATCAAGTTTCTTGATGTCTTTGTCATTGATGCGACTGATATAACCAATTACATGAGCAACACTTTCTCCATATGGATATTGGCGCAATATGCGTGCCTGGATATCAATACCTGGAAAACGATAACGATTTGCAGCAAAGCGTGCTACTTCCTCATCTGTTAGGCGCTTTCGGATGGGTATGCTTTTAAAACGTCGGCTTTCCTTCATCAGTCGTTTAAAACGTTGGCGATCTCTTGGGGTAATTGTAACGACTGTTGCAAGTTCATCTAACGTTGATTTGAGGTCAAGTACTTTATCGGGTGTAATCTCAAGGGTGTAAATTGAGTGGTTATCTGCCAAGATTTCGCCGTTACGGTCAGTGATTATGCCGCGATTGGGAACTAGTGGGGAAATGGAAATACGGTTGGCTTCTGCAAGTGTATGATAATGTT
>JAOULU010000082.1 GCA_029881855.1 Nitrosomonas sp.
AACAAATTTTCGACTTAGCTATAGAAATAAAAACAGCAAGGTATTCCTGATGTTATCTTTACAGAAAATAAAGACAACTAAGCTGCTTACCCCTTCTGACGACCACGCTAATCCCTATACTACTTGCCTTAAGACATAGTAAGAGCAGACTCAAAGAGAGATAAATATGGAATACAACTTTATGGTCTAAATAAATCAAAAGCTACCGAATAACCGCACCAACCGTTTTTGAGTGGTTAGCTTGGTCGTACCAACAGTATAGAAGATTCAACAAGACTAACCAGTTGCTCTGCTACAGAGCCCACAACAAATCGACGCATTCCTCTACGATTTGCTGTACCAACCACTATTAGATCTGCCTCCCATTCTTTTACGGCTCCACTGATTGCTTCGGAAATACCATTTAAGCCATAAGCAATATTCGACTCTAATAATTTAGTTTCTATGCTGAGCGCATCGACTGACTCTTCTGCCTTTGATAAAATTGCTTCGCCTGCAGCTCTGGCTGATTCTTCATCCCCACTGAAGCAATGCACAATACACATTGCAGCATTATATGAATTCGCAATATTCTGTGCTTCTTCTAACGCTTTATTAGCAGTTTCACTACCATCAACTGCTACCATAATTTTTTTGTACATATTAAAATCCTTTTTGAGCTTGTTCAGGTTATTTAAAGGGCAGAGTTTGAACCCTGCCCTTTTTTAATACCGCTTATTACTACAACTTATTGACTACACTAAGTTGCCGCTATCCTTCTTAAGATTCTCGAAATAGCGCTTGATTACAGCTTTACCTGGCATATTGTCATGCTTGGTGTAAACCATATAGTGAATAATTGCATGAACAACCAATGCAATAATCAAGCCTTCAAAGATACCCAGCTCGAACACTAACAATCCAGTTGCAATCGCTAACATCATGGCATAAGGACCATAGTGAGTCACATGCACCAAACCAGCAATCATCTTATAACCAGAGAAGATCATAATCGCTGCCAAAGCAAACTTCGGCAAGAATTCCAGATACTCAGAGTTAAACAAGAAGAAGCCAACCACTGATCCAATAAATACTATTGAAAATTTAGTGTATGCACCCGCCAGTCTGTTTGTTGTACTCTTAGCTAATCCATCCAGGTTGGTCATACCACCAAAGAAGCTGGCACCCATGTTCGCCATCCAGATCGACAACAAACTATTGTTACTGTTACATTTACGCTTTAATGGATCAAGCTTTTCAATCGCTGCATTACTCATCACCTGTTCAATCACGTCAATAGTTGCCAACATGGCACAGAACAAGACCATTAATACAAACATCCAAACAGTCGTTCCAGCTTCAGGTATAGGTAACCTCAGGTAGAGATCAACATCTTCCACCTCGATCATTGGCACCTGAATAAACTGTGCGATAATCACACCACCTATAATCAAGACAAAATAAGGGACCGCCGGTTGTATATCTTTGAATTTGGAAAACAGAACCAAGAACACGGCCATACCGGCTGCGGATATAGCAACCATCGTAATCCGCGCACTATTCCAGAATTGTTCTTCAACCGCTTCCGCAGGCAATTCATAGGTAAACTCAAAGAATTTCAGCATAATCTTCAAGCCAATTCCAGCCAGCAACCCTTCAACCAAGTATACCGGCACTGCAACCAACAAATATTTTTGCCAATTAAAATGCCAGCAAACTGCTTGCATCGCTGCCGTTAGGAAAATACAAAACGCCATATTTTCCATACCAAAAGCTGATACACCTAACGCCAACGCTGGTGCTAATCCTGCTGCAATACCTGGGCTACCAATATAATTACCTGGTCTAAACCAGGACATGGTCCAACAAACAAAGCTGGCAAACACAACGGTTGCCAAGCCCACTTTAATTGGATAATCAGACATCATCGCGATACCAATCGATAATGGTATCGCCATCGTGCCGGTAATAATTCCGGCCGCCGCATCACGCCCAGCATATTTTGCTTGGAACGCCGCTGCCCCAAAGTGTTTGTCGGCTGTTTTTACAACTGACCCATCAGGCGCAAGATTTTCGCCACCTGCTTGATTTTCATTTGAACTCATTTTAAAACTTTCTCCCCAATATATATTTCTGAATTTGTTTTGAGCGAGAAAAATTTAACATAACAAATGTGAAGAATTCGTGAAGAATTTATAAGAAGCACTGATATCTTATGGAGAAATATCATGTAAACGTAATTTTAAACATCGTTCCCTGCCCTGCCTGACTATCTACAGAAATAATCCAGCCATAGTGTGCACAAATACGTTTCACAATAGCCAAGCCTATTCCCAGCCCTTCACCTTGTGCAGAACCACGAAAAAAACGTTCATAAAGTAATGGTAGATAAGCAGGCTCTATACCGATACCAGAATCTGATACCGATAAACAATTATTTTCAAATTCGACACGCACAAACCCACGTTCCGTATATTGCACAGCATTACGTAAGATATTGATTAATGCTGTATGTAGCGCTTGACGATTAAGTACTAATACAACATCTGGGTCAACGGACACTTCAAACGATAAATGCTTGCGATTTATTTCAGCTTGCAATACTTCAGCCACATCATAAATACATTCTGCAATTGCGACTGGCTCCAATGTCCCAAGTGACTGCTCACGTGCTAAGAATAACAACGCCTGCAATTGCTCCCCCATACGTGCAGCTGCAGCTTCAATCATATTAATACGGACTCTAATTTGTTCTGGTAAGTCTGGATAAACAAGCAACAATTCACAACTAGTCAATATGGTAGTAATAGGGGTTCTTAATTCATGGCTTATATTTGCAGTAAATTCTTGTTCACGTTGCAACATTCGCTTAATCCGGCTCTGGTAATCATCTAATGCATGGGCCAGTTGCGCCACCTCTTCATCCATATCAGGCTGTACCAATAGATCTGCCTGAGCATCACTCGGCGCGAGTAACTTCACACGCTCCGCAAGGTCGGTAACCTGTTTAACTAACAAACCAGCTAACAAATATCCAACCACAAATGCAATCGCAATTACTGCAATCCAAGATATGACGATTAACAACCGTAGTTCACTGAGTCTCTGTTTATGAAGTGTAGTTCGATAGGAAACGACAAACTTTACATCATCAATCTTTCGAACTAGAACATGGATATCTTCAAAATCGTAGTAGATACGGTGATAGGCGGCATTTAGCCCACGATAATAGGCTGGTATCTGCAATTCGTCATCCATGTTACGAATGACGTAACTTTTAAGATGAGAGCCTATTTGCGAAATAAAATCGGAATGTTTGCGATAGCGATGAACCAGATGATCCATCTCCATTCTGACAACTTGTTCGATATGTGCTTCTTCAATATTATCGGAGGCAATATAAAGGATAATACTGAGTGCGCCAACAATAAATATACAAAATGTTGCTAACGCAATGGCAACACGTAGACGTATTCCACGTTCAATCTTGAGCTTCTGCACGTGGAATTAAACAATAACCAAGGCCATGTATGGTCTCAATGGGGTCATAACCACCAGCACGAGTCAATGTACGTCGTAACACATGCATATGGCTGCGTAAAGTATCACTGGTTTCTTGCGCATCTTCCCATGCTTCTGATTCTAGCTCCTTGCGACTAAAAACTCGACCTGGCTCACTCATCATCAATGCCAATAAACGAATACATTTAGGCGGCAGTTTGACATTTGTATCAGCAAAACGCACAGCAAGTGTCTTGGGATCATAGGATAATTTATCAACTTCCAACATGCGATTAGCCACCTTACCCAGATGACGCTTATGCAAAGCCATTAACCGCGCTTCAACTTCCTTTAATGCAAACGGCTTGACAAGATAATCATCCGCCCCGTTCTCAAACCCCTCTAGTTTATCTTCGAGTGTATCTCGTGCAGTCAGCATTAATACGGGCGTATCAACTTGGGAATCTTCCCGCAACTTACGGCATAGCGTAATACCATTCATGCCAGGCAACCCCAAATCAAGTAAGATACCATCAAAAGATTGTGTCACCGCAAGATGAAGCCCCGCTATACCATTGGCAGCTGCATCTGCACTATGGCCACGCGACTCTAAAAAATCATAAAGATTAGATGCGATAGCTAAATCATCTTCAATAATTAAAATATGCATATGCACAACGTTGTTTTACAATTGACAACCTTTCATCTCGTTATTATCAATGAAACTTGCGGCTCAGGTTATGCACGGCTTCTACCAAGGCTGCCGCATTCTCTGGCGGCGTAAATTGAGAGATACCGTGACCAAGGTTAAACACATGGCCGCTCCCTGTTCCATAACTGGTTAATATTCTTTCAACTTCTGCCTTAATTACTTCTGGTGAAGCAAATAGTACGGACGGATCTAGATTACCTTGTAATGCCACTTGATCTCCAACTCGGCGACGTGCTTCACCAATATCTATTGTCCAATCCAAACCAACCGCATCACAGCCGATTCCTGCAATCGCTTCCAGCCACAAACCACCGCCCTTGGTAAATACCACACATGGTATGTGTGCACCATCGTGTTCACGTTTAAGTCCAGAAACAATTTGCTGGATATAACGTAAAGAAAATTCCTGGTATGCAACATGTGACAATGCACCACCCCAAGTATCAAAAATCATAACGGCTTGCGCACCCGATTCGATTTGCGCATTCAGATAAGCAATTACTGCTTGCGCATTAACATCAAGAATATGATGTAGCAATTCGGGGCGTTGATACAACATGGTCTTGATTTCACGAAAATCCGTGCCGCCACGACCTTCAACCATATAACACGCTAATGTAAACGGGCTACCGGAAAAACCTATCAATGGCACCTGATTATCCAACGCTTTGCGAATCTCTGACACAGCATCCATTACATAACGTAATTCACTAGACGGATCAGGCACTTTTAACGCATGAATTTCCTTCTCTTCACGCAAGGGGCGCTCAAACATCGGACCTTCGCCATGAGCGAAATAAAGCCCTAAACCCATTGCGTCTGGGATGGTTAGAATATCAGAAAACAATATTGCCGCATCCAACGGAAAACGCGCCAATGGCTGCATAGTGACTTCTGTTGCAAACCCAGGATTCTTACATAAAGAAAGAAAATCGCCCGCGCGCGCGCGCGTCTCATTGTATTCAGATAAATATCGTCCAGCTTGACGCATTAACCAAACGGGTGTGTACTCAACAGGCTGCTTTTGCAAAGCCCGCAAGAAAGTGTCATTTTTAGGTGTTGTCATTAATAAAGCCCGATCTTCCTCGATTCTAATTTTATTGTTTTAATATAGTTTTTATCAAACGTAATTACTTCATATTAACTGACCATTCTACCAGCGAATGATCTTGGCGTACATTGCCAATGTTAGTGTATGTACATAAAAAACATGTTAACTAGCACGCAAATAGCTAACAGCCAAATTTTACTGTTTTATCATTGCAGATCTTTTTGATCTAGCATCTAACGTAACAAAGGGATTGAGCACATACGAACCAGAGTTTAATATCGAAAGAATTGAGACTAACAAGTTTGCCGGATTCCGATATCTAGAGGAAATTACAACTCGATACCTGATAACTAACTAAAGTTTCATAGGGTTTCAGAAATGCAAACGATTATAAAATTGTTAATGTGATGACTGCAACCAACTGTATAGAAATAACACCACTATTATTTCCAAATAATAGCCATCTAAGATATTTGGAAACATATCTCTTAACCATCGTAGTAGAAGCGATTTGCCCTTGAAATTCTCACTCACTGGATTTTCATGGGTAATTTAACATTAGCTTATCCTTAGAATTCCGTATCCCCATGGCTGTCTCTATTCGGAGACAGAAAAAATTAGTTATAAACAAGCTATTAGCTTTATCGATACAAAAAGTTTAGATTTTGGTGACAGTTTATTTACATTAGATGTATACACAATTGTCTATCCCTTGGTTTTAAATAGAAATATTTTCTTGGCCTAAAAATTGCTTTGTGCTTAATTAAGGCAGTGCTGATTAAACGTCAACCTCGTGAAGAATGGTATCCAAGCGTTTATTGACTTGGGTTCTCTCCTCCTTCTCATATCTTTTCGAAATGTTGGCTCCTATTAAATCAGCGCTTCCTTAACAATATTTAATAAAAACACTTAAATAAAGAGTATGAGCCGAATAGTTCGGCATTATGCTGATAAAAACTGGGGGTGATTTATATGTCAAGAATTTCAAATGAATGGGTTAATTTAGAAATGCGTAGAGGAATGTTTAAAGACAAACCATCTCGATCTGGGCGTAATTGGTGCTTTTTGTGTGCGTTTGTTTTTATGTCTTTATGGAGTGTTCCTGTGCAAGAAATTGTTGGTGTCGGTAAGAATATACAAAAATCAAATAGTGGCTCAAGCTGGGAAAATATTTCTGTCAATCTCAGAGAGGCTTTAGTTAACACAAATCATAATGAGGTTGGTAACAATAAGGATATGTAAATATGTAAATTGGCTGAGTCAAAAAGCATCCCCAGATATCTTGGGACACATCGCTTATCTTTCGGCAAATCAGTAATTCAGCCTCGTGTCTCAAGAACCCACTGGACTCGCTCGGAACTCCTAAGTTGACAGCGAATTCAGGTCTTCGCTGGCACTAAATTCAGCATACTAATCGCCTTTTGAACGTCATCAGGCCAAATCCACAAACGATATGCCTCCGGAATAATCATATATTCTTCTGGACCATATAGTTTTCGATCACGCATATCAGCACAATAACGGGATCGCCAAGCAATTTGTTTCGAGTAATGCAATATATCTCCATTGATCAGTTTCTTGGTTATATCATAAAGCTTTTCACACATACGGTATTCATAGCCTGGCAATGAGAGTGGCTCCTGATATTGGCCTCTCTTGTTATCTTTTGCATCAACAGACGCTTCGATAAACAACGGCAAATCAAGTTCGCCAGGAATACTAGGAAAGAGGATAAAAGGTGCCGCCCAACCACTCTCGAGCATATTAAGATTAAAGGTAGCACGTTCACGTCGAGACATCGAAGCTCTTTCTTTAGAACTATAGGAAGGTGCGACATAAGCTAATAAACGACCATATCCATCAAATGGCTGCTGCGAACTGCGGAGAAACAATTTGCGCTTTGCTCCACTAGGCTTAGTCAATCGTTGGGTGATGATTTGCTTGTGATGTGCACTTGCTAATTTTCCTTGTGTGTATTGCAAGGTAC
>JAOULU010000378.1 GCA_029881855.1 Nitrosomonas sp.
GAGGCATGTCTTTCCATGGCGGCCTGCTCGGTGTATTAATTGGACTGTGGTTTTTTAATCGCAGATATCAAAAAGGGTACTTTAATATTGTCGACTTTATTGCGCCTTATGTGCCCATCAGCATAATCACGGTTCGCTTTGGTAATTTTCTCAATGGCGAACTATGGGGCAAGATCAGTGATGTCCCATGGGCGATGGTATTTCCCGCGTCCGGTTCAAATTTACCCCGACATCCTTCACCACTCTACGAGTGTATATCTGAAGGCGTTTTACTATTTATTATCCTGTGGTTCTATTCGGCAAAACCACGACCGACCATGGCCGTGTCCGGGGTGTTTGCGATTGGCTATGGTGTTGCGCGTTTTGCGGTTGAGTTTGTGCGCCTGCCCGATGCGCATATCGGTTACCTTGCCTTTGGCTGGTTTACAATGGGACAGTTGTTAACGGTACCGTTGATCCTGACGGGGATTGCTTTAATCTGGCTAGCGTATCGAAGAGAAAAAAATTAAAGGGAGTGGGGGATGGTTAATTCTGGGAAGATTATATTAATTATTTTGCAAGTCACATTGTTGGCTTCTTTCATGCAAACATCCGAGGCGATGGAACGTCGGCGTGATCAATTCACTAAAGAGCCGGGGCATTATATTATTCCCATGCCCTATAGCCTGCCTGGAATTGGTGATGGTTTTCTTGTTGCTGGAACCTACAATAATGCACATGACAGTCATACTGACTACATTGGTTTTCTATTGACAGGTGATCTAGAAGGTGGCGGTCTTATAGTGCAGGATGTTCACTTAATACCTGATACATTGATTGCTGATTTCAGTTATCAAAATATCACTAAGGGTACAGTAAATAATTATAACGAACGTGGTATGGCCAGCGGTGAGAATGATTACACCCTATTAGATTTTGAAGATAATGAATATTCTGCAATACGTTTAACCTCCACTTTTTATGACCGGATGTTTGAAGTTAATGCGGCTTTTCTTAATGGCAGAGGAACACTGGTTCGTATACGCGATCGTGACGGCAATGTAATACAGGAGTCAACAGGTGCCAGTGGTGATAACTTTACCATTTATACCATCGGCGTATTGTTTGACTGGACTGATGATTACTATGATCCACGTCGTGGTGTGCGCTATCAATTTTCTCGTTGGTGGCGAGATGAAACTGACGCCAACGTATCCGATTATTATCAGTTGGAGCACAATTTGACAGGTTACATTCCAATGGGTAAACGTAGTACCTGGGCATTTAACTATTTTCAGTCTGATGCACATGTGACGCGACAGGGTGATATCAATTTTTCTTCAGTTGAATCTCGAGCAGGATTAAATTGTAGTGACTCAGCACTTTCACCTGAGCAACAGAATCTTTGTACATCGGTTGTAGATAATCAGGTCGCGAATAATACTTATGGTACTGCGGCCGGATTAGGTGGCTGGAGTCGTTTGCGCTCCTATCCAAATGATCGCTATAAAGGCGCACATGCACAGTTTATTGGTACCGAGTTTCGCTGGAATCTTACGGAAGAATTTAAACCCTTTGATATTGGAATTGCCAAAGATATCCGTACAGGGATACAGTTAGCTGCCTTTTATGAGCGTGCAACTGTTGCCGATGATAAAGCAGACTTAGGCAATATCTGGCGTGATACCTATGGTATTGGTGCACGCATGGTAACGGCATCTGGTCTAGTGATTAGAGGTGATTATGCCACAGGTGATGAGGGGCCAGAGGTTACTGTTATCGTGGGCTATCCGTGGGAAAGTTTCTAGTGATTAAGATTCGA
>JAOULU010000083.1 GCA_029881855.1 Nitrosomonas sp.
GCCTAAAGATCATCCGTTGTTGAAGTAGTGGTGAGTTTTTTACAGCATTAAAAATATTAATTGCTAGATGATGGTTTTGTATAAAAAAGTGTATTAGTTCCTAATAAACATACTTATGAATTAATACACAAATTATAGAAGTTTGTTTACCTGCAACACAGCTTATTAAAGTTTATTTGCCTACAGTAATGGTGATATTTTCAGTATATATCGCATGTCAACAGATGAAAACTAATAAGAGAAAATTAAAGCTAGATCTATATAATAAGCGCTTTGAGGTCTACACAGATACTTTATTTTTATCAATAGCTTACTGGTGAATAAGTATCAGGTGAAGTTCGTAAAACATTTATTAACAGTAAAGAAGCGTCAAGATTTCTATTTTCTAAAGATATTGAAATATATGAACTTCTTGAACAAATGCACTTAGAATCATTCAAGATTATAGGCCATAAAAAAATGGCAAAGAACTTTTAGGCTGTCCCGGTCAATTTGAGGAATCATTCAATAGAGCACAAGAAACTCTTAAATGGTTTAGTGAAAAAATGCCTGAGCTACGAAAAAAAATGGAAAAATACTTAAATCAATAAGATAGTTGGGATGTTCTGGAGACACAATATCTAATTATAGGGATATAAGTTTTTCAAGCGTTTGTTTTTCCATATTTTTTTGTGTTATTTGTGTTCAATATCGATAAACTGACTTGGCTGTTATTGTGAGGTTACTTAATGAGTATAAAAGGTCTATGGCTGCAAAATACAATGACTGAGATATTGTCCGTTCTAACACACGTTTGTGCTATGTGTAGTTAGAATCTAGAAGGTGATTTGGTTGTTTATTGAGAGATGGTTTGATGGGTATAGGGTCTATAGTTGCAAAACAACGACTGTCACTTTTTTTACTTCTGACATCTTCTCTGCATTACACTGATTATGAATCTTAAAACTAAAAGTTTTCTTACTTTATGTGTAATTAGCTTATCCTCAGTTTCATTTGCTTCTGAAGTAAATACCGACTCAAATAGCCTTTCACCTTACCTACCAGGGCTAACTGCAAAAGTGGGAACATTAGGTGCAGGGCTTGATTTAACGATTCCTGTGATGCCTGACAATATCAATGCGCGTGTGGGTGTTTCAGGTTTTAGATATTCTTATGATGTTGACATATCGAGTACGTCAATTGGTGCGGATTTAACGATATTTAATGTTTCATTGTTAGCTGATTATCATCCATTTCAGGGTGGGTTTCGGATTACCGCGGGAGGGGTTTATAACGGTAATAAACTGGATGTTTCAGGTCGGCCGAATGGAACCATTAATTTTAATGGTATTGATTATGCTGTTGCAGATGTTGGTCATGTCGATGCAAAAGTAGATTTTATGCCTATTGCGCCCTATTTTGGGTTGGGTTGGGGCAATGCCGCTAATAAAGACAGTAGTTTCCATTTTGCCTTTGATATAGGTGCTATCTATCAAGGAACGCCAAATGTTACGATGAATGCTTCCTGTGGCAGTGCTTTACCTGCAGCACAATGTTCAACGCTAAGAGCAAGTGCAAATGCGGAAGCAGAGGTTATAGAGGATAATTTAAAGTTTTTTAAATTCTATCCTGTTGTACAGTTAGGTGTTTCTTATAGCTTCTAAAAGGTGCAATGGTGCCACAGTGGTCAGTCTATCAAGCATATCCCCGAAGACATCTATAAAAAGCTGAAAATAACGGCAGAGCCGCACCATAGAAGCTTAATAGCGAAGTCATTGCATGCCTTAAACGCGCACTCATTCTTGCCGACTAAAATTTCTCCAAAAGAAAGGTGTAATTCAAAGGGGTCAGACTCGATTGCTATGCTGAATTGAGTTACACTTAATCATAACTTAGCAAGTTTCAAAGATAGAAAATATAGCTCGACTTATACGGTTTAATGTTTTCGTAGAAAACTGCAAGTCAAGAAAAACACAATCCATTAGTTATTTAAGCCAAAAAATTTAGTCATACCCTTGAAATTCAGAATACCATCCCTATATTATCCGGACAGTTATTAGGAGGGGTAATGCAGAATTCAGAGGATCAACCAGAAACACAAGATTCACAATCCAATCAAACAGAAACAATTCCAGTTACCGATGAGACAGTTGCACCGGAGGTTGCGGCTGATGCTGTAGAAGCTTCACAAACAGGGCAAGAAGAGCAAACAGAGCAAGCGACGCAACCTGATTTTGAACAATTATTAAAAGAAGCAGAGTTGCGTGTGGTTGAGCATCATGATGCTTGGATGCGTGCAAAGGCTGAAACCGAGAATATTCGCAAACGCGCACAATCAGACGTGGCTAATGCACACAAATATGCGGTAGAAGGTTTTTCTGCCGAGTTGCTGACCGTAATGGATAGCCTGGATGCCGCATTAGCGGTTGAGAATGCCACAGTGGAAAATTATAAGAATGGTATGGAGTTGACACTAAAACAACTGACAGCTGTTTTTGATAAATTCAATATTGCTGTGATCAACCCGCAGGGCGAGAAGTTTGATCCGCATCAACATCAAGCGATGACAGCAGTTGAGTCCGAGCTTGCGCCCAACACGGTAGTGCAAGTGATGCAAAAGGGTTACAAGCTGCATGATAGAGTTATCCGTCCAGCACTTGTGACGGTTTCAAAAGCGCAAGATACTTGAAATTTCAATATGTGTCTCCATTTTTCAAATAAATTGATAGACAGTTTTAATCTTTAAAAGGATCCAGTTATGGGAAAAATTATTGGCATCGATCTGGGTACGACCAACTCTTGCGTGTCCGTCATGGAGAGTGGGAAGCCTAAAGTCATCGAGAATGCAGAGGGCACGCGTACCACACCTTCTATTGTTGCGTATACAGAAGATGATGAGATTTTGGTCGGTGCTTCCGCTAAGCGTCAGGCGGTTACTAACCCAAAAAACACATTATTTGCGGTAAAACGTTTGATTGGTCGCCGTTTTGATGAAGAGATGGTGCAACGTGATATTAAAATGGTGCCATACAGTATTATCAAAGCAGACAACAATGATGCCTGGGTTGAAGTGCGTGGTAAGAAGATTGCGCCACCAGAGGTTTCAGCACAAGTGCTGATGAAAATGAAAAAAACCGCAGAAGACTATTTGGGTGAGCCGGTTACTGAAGCGACCATTACGGTCCCTGCGTATTTTAACGACTCACAGCGCCAGGCGACTAAAGATGCCGGCAAGATTGCTGGATTGGAAGTCAAGCGGATTATTAACGAGCCAACGGCTGCGGCATTAGCTTTCGGGATGGATAAGAAAGAAGGTGACCGTAAGATTGCTGTCTATGATTTAGGCGGTGGTACCTTTGACATTTCCATTATTGAGATTGCCGAAGTGGAAGGTGAGCATCAGTTTGAGGTGTTGGCTACTAATGGCGATACATTCCTGGGTGGTGAAGATTTTGACTTGCGCGTGATTGAATATCTGGTAGAAGAGTTTAAGAAAGAAACAGGTATTGATTTGAAGCAGGATATGCTTGCATTGCAACGCTTAAAAGATGCAGCGGAGAAAACCAAGATCGAATTGTCATCTAGTCAGCAAACAGAAGTTAACTTGCCTTATATCACGGCAGATGCTAGTGGACCCAAGCACCTGGCAGTTAAGATTACGCGTGCCAAACTGGAAAGTCTGGTTGAGGAACTCGTTGAACGTACTGTTGAGCCATGTCGTGTTGCGATTAAAGATGCCGGTTTGTCTGCATCAGATATTGATGATGTGATTCTGGTGGGTGGGCAGACTCGTATGCCAAAGGTACAAGAGAAGGTTAATGAGATATTTGGTAAAGACCCACGTAAGGATGTTAACCCAGATGAGGCCGTTGCTGTAGGTGCGGCGATTCAGGGTGGTGTACTACAAGGTGATGTTAAGGATGTGTTGTTGCTGGATGTTACACCACTATCTCTGGGTATCGAAACCTTAGGTGGTGTGATGACCAAGTTGATTCAAAAAAATACTACGGTTCCAACCAAAGCGAATCAAGTGTTTTCCACTGCGGAGGAGAACCAGAGTGCGGTTACGATCCATGTGTTACAAGGTGAGCGCGAGATGGCTTCTGGCAATAAGAGCTTGGGTCAGTTTAATTTGAGTGACATTCCACCAGCGCCACGTGGTATGCCGCAAATCGAAGTAACTTTCGACATTGATGCCAATGGTATCTTGCATGTGTCAGCCAAAGATAAGGCGACAGGTAAGGAAAACAAGATTAAGATTCAGGCCAGCTCAGGATTGTCGGATGAAGAAGTTGACCGTATGGTCAAGGATGCCGAAGCCAATGCGGAAGAAGATCACAAGAGATTTGAATTGGTTTCCAGTCGTAATCAGTGTGATGCCATGATACATTCTGTTAAGAAAACGCTGGGAGAGCATGGTGAGCAGCTGGAAGCTGAAGAAAAATCTAAAATTGAAGCGGCATTGAAAGATGCAGAAGAAGCCATCAAATCAGATGATAAAGAAGAAATTGACGCAAAAACTCAAGCATTGACGGAAGCGTCTCACAAGCTAGCTGAGAAAATGTATCAACAGGAGCAACAAGCTCAGGGTGCTCAGCCTGATGTGGATTCATCTTCTAATGGTGGTGGCGAGAAGCCAGTTGAAGGTGAAGTGGTTGATGCAGAATTTGAAGAGGTTAAGAGCAAAGATAAAAAGTAATCTTTGTTTAAAAGCCGAAACGCAGAGTCGTAAAGAGCGTGAATTAAGATGCTCTCCAGCTCTGCGTTTTGGCGTTTGGAAAAGTCTATTTTTAAGAATTGAGTATTACGATTTATATCACGGTAGCAGGGAAAAACTATGAGTAAGCGCGATTATTATGAAGTGCTCGGTGTCGGTCGAGATGCCGATGACAGTGTGATCAAGAAAGCCTATCGTAAGTTGGCGATGAAGCATCATCCAGATCGTAATGCAGGAAATAACAAATCAGAAGAGTCATTTAAAGAGGCCAAAGAAGCTTATGAGGTGTTGACTGACCCGAATAAGCGTGCTGCCTACGACCAATACGGACATGCGGGTGTTGAAGCAAACGCAACAGGTGGTGGTAGAGCACATGGGTTTGGTGATGCATTTGGCGATATTTTTGGTGATATTTTTGGTGGGCGTGGCGGTGGCGGTGGACGCTCAAATGTTCACCGTGGCTCAGATTTACGCTATAACCTTGAAATATCGCTTGAGCAGGCCGCAAATGGAACGGAAACAAAAATCCGTATTCCTACGATGGATGAGTGTGATAAGTGTCATGGTAGTGGTGCTAAGTCGGGGAGCTCTCCAAAGACATGTCCAACCTGTAAGGGACATGGTCAAGTTAGAATGCAGCAGGGGTTTTTCTCAATTCAGCAAACCTGTCCAGAGTGTCACGGAAATGGAAAAATCATCACTGATCCTTGTTCGCCATGTCATGGTACAGGACGTATTAAGCGGCATAAAACGCTGACTGTCAAGATACCTGAAGGTGTTGATGATGGCGATCGTATTCGTGTTACTGGAGAAGGTGAGGCCGGCGTAAATGGTGGTCCGCCAGGTGATTTATATGTCGTTGTTCACTTGTCTGCACATGGTGTTTTTCAGCGCGATGGTGATAATCTACATTGCGAGATACCCATAAGCTTTAGCGTTGCAGCGCTGGGTGGAGAGATTGAAGTGCCTACTCTTGAGGGACATGCAAAAATTAAAATACCTTCAGAAACACAAACAGGAAAAATTTTCCGTTTGCGTAGTAAAGGTGTGAAAGGTGTTCGTAGCCATAGGAAAGGTGATTTACTCTGTCATGTAGTTGTCGAAACACCGGTTAAGCTTACTTCGCGACAGAAAGAATTGTTGGAAGAATTAGAGGAAATCAGCCTTAAAGATGGTTCGCGCCATAGCCCAAGAGCCAAATCATGGATGGATAAAGCGCGAGATTTCTTTACAGAATAATTGTTATGTGACTTGATCTGGGTGGTCAACAAGTTGTTGATGAATAAAGCTTTGTAATGTGAAAACCTGTTTCTGATCTAGTTTGATAAACTCAATGCCAAAATACATTGCACTGAGATCATGTATTGCAGAGTGATCTTTCTTTACTTCAACATTTACGGACCGAACGATTGCTTGAATTTGTAATGGTATATTTTGTCCATGAACTTCTACAGTAAAATCCATCTGGATCTCTGAACCGGGCTGCCCCAAGTTAATGGAAGTTCTAAGTTCTGCACCAGTCACACTAATGTTGGTGATTATTGCATCTATTGAGTCATCATTAATCTTTGTGCCGATTTCAGTTTTGATACGTTTTGATTGTCTGATAGTTTGGCTTGAGATTGTGTGTGGAAATGCTAAGTGTAGGTAAATAAATGGCAGTTTAATTACTTTATCTACAAAGCTGTTAAAACTAAAAATACTTTCGCCGCTAAAGAAGCGTACTGATACTTGATCATCTTCAATTAATGGTTGTCCGTAATTTGGCAATGATTGTGGCATAGATGTGATGACACTTTTATCTTGTAGATAGCCAATTAAAGTAACGATACTATAGTTACTTTTATTTGAATAACTAGCACTTTTTATTAAGTTAGTCTGCTTAATGTGTAACTTATCACCGATTTTAAGCTGCATATCGTTGAATATAATCTGTTGGTTTTGATCGCTGGTTGATTTTTCCTGTCCTAGAAATGGTTTTTTTCGTCGAAAAATAGGTGTTCTTTTAAGAAGTGCATTGAGTTCCTCGATTGACTTGATGATGTGTCCATGCCCGAGTAATAACTTTTGTTTTTGGTCTAATAAGTCATAGGGCAAAGGTTTGCCTATTGTTAATTCAGATGAATGTATGGGGATGAGTTCCATTTTATTACCATGGGATCAAGTAGGGTATTGATTTTGTATAGAAAAAATTCAAGTATTTGCGGATATCCTTTAATTCGGTTATTTAGTGTGAAAACTTTAACCTAAAATACTTTGGTTTGTTGTCTAATGTGGGTAAATTACGCAACAAAATGATATGATTCGTTAGGGTTACTAAAGAAAAAATTGCGTGATGTACTTACGTTAAGTATCCTCTACCTTGTGTAAGGTATGGTTTTATATATCCTTGCGCCTAATAATAATGGAGTGGCGTACGTTTACTTCACTCTGACT
>JAOULU010000379.1 GCA_029881855.1 Nitrosomonas sp.
TTTGTAAATATTTATTGTTCATTGTCTTGAAATATGAGGAATAGGCCATATCATTGTTAGCACTCGTTTATGATGAGTGCTAATATTACTTTTGTATTGTTAAAGTATTATATTTGCTTTAGTAATGCATGAATATTGAATAATTGTTAATTAATTGATGCCTCCATTTACTTGCTGGCAGCGATTTTATTGGTGATTTATATAGTGCAAATTATTTCATAGATTTCAGATTATTAATTGTTAAATAGGAGAAGAAGCATGAAAATTCGTCCTTTACATGACCGTGTGGTAGTTAAGCGGCTGGAAGATGAGCTAAAAACTGCATCAGGAATTGTGATTCCTGATAGCGCAGCAGAGAAACCGGATCAAGGTGAGATTTTAGCGGTAGGTAAAGGTAAAGTCGGTGATGATGGCAAACTCCGTGGCCTAGAAGTCAAAATTGGTGACAAGGTATTGTTTGGTAAATATTCAGGTCAGTCGGTAAAGGTTCAGGGTGAAGAACTTTTAGTCATGCGTGAAGAAGATATTATGGGTGTAATAGAAGGCTAATAAGATCAGTTCACAGTGTGCTAAACAATATTTAGAGAAATTAGGAGAAAGATTATGTCAGCAAAAGAAGTGAAATTTGGAGATTCAGCCCGTCATAAGATGGTAGCCGGCGTGAATATTCTGGCCGATGCAGTTAAAGTAACCTTAGGACCAAAGGGTCGTAATGTCGTTTTGGAGCGCTCTTATGGCGCGCCAACAATTACTAAAGATGGTGTTTCAGTTGCAAAAGAAATCGAATTGAGTGATAAGTTTGAAAATATGGGTGCACAGATGTTAAAAGAAGTTGCGAGTAAAACATCTGATGTAGCTGGTGATGGCACAACGACAGCGACTGTTTTAGCGCAATCAATTGTCAAAGAAGGTATGAAGTTTGTTGCTGCCGGAATGAATCCAATGGATCTCAAGCGTGGAATTGACAAGGCTGTTACTTGCACTATTGAAGAACTCAAAAAACTTTCAAAACCTTGTGCAACGGCGAAGGAGATAGCTCAAGTCGGCAGTATCTCGGCTAACTCAGATGTTGAGATCGGAAAAATAATTTCTGATGCAATGGATAAAGTTGGCAAAGAGGGTGTTATCACCGTTGAAGATGGTTCTGGATTACAGAATGAATTGGATGTTGTGGAAGGCATGCAGTTTGATCGCGGTTATCTTTCACCCTATTTTATAAGCAGTGCAGAAAAGCAAATCGCGTTGTTAGATGAGCCATTTATCCTGTTGCATGATAAAAAGATTTCTAATATTCGTGATTTGTTACCTGTGTTGGAGCAAGTGGCTAAAGCAGGGAAGCCGCTGTTAATTATTGCCGAAGATATCGATGGGGAAGCACTTGCAACATTGGTGGTTAACAACATCCGCGGTATTCTGAAGACTTGTGCTGTCAAGGCGCCGGGTTTTGGTGATCGTCGTAAAGCCATGCTTGAGGATATCGCTATTTTAACTGGCGGCACGGTAATTGCAGAAGAAGTTGGCTTAACACTTGAGAAAGTGACGCTGCAAGAGTTAGGGCAAGCTAAACGTATCGAAATAGGCAAAGAAAACACTACTATCATTGATGGTTCAGGTGATGCGGCTAATATAGAAAGCCGTGTTGGACAAATACGTGCCCAGATAGATGAAGCAAGCAGTGATTATGATAAAGAGAAGTTGCAGGAGCGTGTTGCCAAATTAGCTGGTGGTGTAGCACTAATTAAAGTGGGTGCTGCAACAGAAGTTGAAATGAAAGAAAAG
>JAOULU010000380.1 GCA_029881855.1 Nitrosomonas sp.
CTGAGCATCTCCTAACACTTGTTCAATTAATTTACCCAGCGTTTTTTGTGTTAGCCCTGCTGTTGTTGGGTAAACTGGCGTCATGGTATTTTTCAGTGGCTCATCATTGTGAACAATACGGCATTTTGGATGCACCATTTCTGGACCAAAAAATCCACTACGAATTTCACCCAATAACCGCACCCGATTTCCAACGGCATAGGATTTTATTTGACTACTATAAAAATGTAAAAAACGAATAGCCAAAACACCGCTCTTGTCTTCCACCTGACAAACTAATTGACGGCGAGGTTTTGAAATCACTTCATTATTAACTATTACACCTTCAACCTGAACCACCTGATTTTGGGGCGCATCTTTGATCAAATATAAATGTGTTTCATCCTCATATCGAATTGGTAAATGCAAAATCAGATCCATTGCATTATTAATACCCAAACGCATGAGTTTTTTCTGTATTTTTTTATTTGCCGTTATAGAAGCTACCGGTGTAATTGCAATAGACAATAGTTAAGCTTCCTTGAGCTGTTATTACAAAACAAGCACTGCATCCATTTCAACCAAAGCATCACGTGGCAAGGCACTCACACCAATCGCAGCGCGCGCTGGATAGGGTTGTACAAAATAACTTGCCATGATTTCATTCACCAATGCAAAATGATCCAAGTCTGTTAAGAAAATATTTAATTTTACAATATTGCCCAAATTACCCCCGCTAGCAATGGCCACAGCTCTTAGATTTAGAAACACTTGTTGTATTTGCGCTTCAATACCATTTACCATTTGCATAGTTACTGCGTCCAAACCAATTTGTCCAGACATGTAAACGATATCTCCACCACTAACACGAATAGCTTGAGAATAAGTACCAATTGCTTGTGGCGCATCTTTAGTCTGAATAATTTGCTTACACATTTCATCTCCTGATTATAATTAAAAGTATTTCTTTGCTATGGTTCTTACATAGTGCATTAACTATTTTGTAATGATGCAATGAACTTTGCTACATTTCAACCTGATAATCGTTACAATCTGACATCAGCCACTTTCATATAACTTTTATTTAATATTTTAACTCATGCCGAAATTGATTATTCATGGTGGTTTGCCATTATGTGGAGAAGCACGTATTTCTGGCGCAAAAAATGCTGCACTACCCGTCTTATGTGCTGCACTTCTGACCAGTGATACGCTACATATTAAGAATGTTCCTCAACTTCAAGATGTCTCAACAATGTTGTCATTGCTTGAACAAATGGGTGTCAAAATTTCTGTTAATAATTCGTCTCAAGTAGAGTTAACAACTTTAAATCTAGCAAACCCAGTAGCACCTTATGAGATGGTTAAAACAATGCGTGCCGCCATCTTGTTATTAGGGCCATTACTTGCACGCACCGGGGAAGCCAATATCTCATTACCGGGCGGCTGCGCAATTGGCTTGCGTCCCGTTGATCAGCATATTAAAGGACTGCAAGCAATGGGGGCTGAAATCAGTATCAAGCATGGCTACATTCACGCTGTTGCAAATCAATTACAAGGCACTAGAATTGTAATGGATATGGTGACGGTTACCGGGACCGAAAACCTGATGATGGCCGCAACCTTAGCCAAGGGCACTACTATTCTTGAGAATGCTGCCAGAGAACCTGAAATTATCGACCTTGCTAACTGTTTAAATTCTATGGGTGCGAAAATATCCGGTGCTGGTAATGACATTATTACTATTGAAGGTGTCCAATCATTACATGGTGCACAACACACCGTCATGCCTGACCGT
>JAOULU010000381.1 GCA_029881855.1 Nitrosomonas sp.
CCAACCCAAACGGTGGTGGATTATCAATAACAAATGCTTCGACGTCATTAATGACGGTTTCCATGTCACGATTATCACCGCTGGTTAGTTGCAGCCACAGCACCGCTTTGCGGTAATCCGGCGTAACAAAATGCCACAGATCCTGCGGACGATGACTGTTTTGATATGTAACCAGGGTTTGTGCGACCGCATTGGTCGTTTCTGGAATGCGAAATGCTTCATCTTTGCCAAGTAACAGTTCCCGATGCACAGTTTTTACCACATCGACTACAGAATTTGATTTGCCAACAATGTCATTTTCACTTAGATGCTGTTGCAGGCTATCCAGATATCCTAGAACTTCCGGTTTTTTGAAAATTTCACTTCGTTGCCGTTCTTGATCTAAAAATAGCAACACATCATCCCAAGTGTCATATTCTTCATCCGATGCCGCATCAAGGGATGTTTCAGCGATTGTGCTGAGTTTGGTTAGGAGTGCATCTCCGGATACCGCCGCGTATGATTCAGATGTCGTTATAGCAATTATTTGATCAAATATGCTGGTAGCGGAATAGTAATTGTTTTCTATTGCCTTAATTTTGCGTGCTACCAGCCGTTGTTTTAGTGCTTGCTCATATTCCATGGTGGGTTCGTTATCGGCAGATTGCTCGAATTGCAGATAAGCCATGTAAGTGCCGCCAAAGTGTTCATTTAGCACCCGATCAGCAACCCGGATGGGGTGTGAGTCAACAAACCATTTCACCGGATTGTCATTTACCTGGATCAAACTGATGCCCCAAATTGCAATCACTGCAAGCAAAACCGTACCAGATATTATCTTGCGCGCATGTTGGTAGGTTAATTTCCCGGTTCTTTGGAGTATTTTGTTCATCAATGATATGTTGTCTGCATCATTGCGGGTATGGCCAAAATCCGCCAATTTGTGTTCCGGCATAAGCATAATAAAGGCCGGGATAAAAATGATGGTCCAAAACCAGGCTAAGAACACGCCAAGTGCAATGAAAATTCCAAATACCTGAACCGGTGGGATCGGCGTTAAAGCCAGTGAGGCAAAACCTGCAATTGTTGTCAGCGTCGTGAATAGCATCGGTTGGAACAGATGTTGCATCACTTGTTCGATGGTGCGCCGACGGTCTTTTATTTGTGGGTAACGATCAAAAAACTCCGAAAGAATATGCACCGAGTCCAACACGGCAATAGGCATGATAAAAATTGGAATCATCGAACTCATGATATGAACGGTGTTGCCAGAGATTACCAGTAGCGCCATGGTGGACAAGGAACAAACCAATGCTACAACCATGGGTGAAATGATCAACATAAAGTTGCGGAAAAACCACCATAGCAGCAAAAATATTACCAGCATGGCCAGTGGTGCGGATACTGCCATCTGAACAAACATTTCAACGCCAAAAGTGTCTTCCGCCACCGGCAAGCCCGTGATATAGACCTGGTCGCCCGTATACTCCCAGTCGGCGACATATTCTAGTAACGCTTTTCTCACTTCATAAGAAACATCCTTACTGGTTAGCGGCAAATATAGTGCAATTGCTTTGCCATCAGCGCTAACTAACGTATCGTGCAGGAAAGGGATGCGCGCTGCGCGATCCCGAATGGCAATAGCGTCTTCTTCATTGGTCGGCGGTTGTGGCATCAGCCAACTGAAATTGACCGTACCGAGACCACCTTGCTCGATATTATCGACCATGGAGGGTGCGATCATATCGACTTCGATGACACCTTCCCAATGATCGGGATTCTGGGAATCCGGCCAG
>JAOULU010000382.1 GCA_029881855.1 Nitrosomonas sp.
TCCAAAGTTCAAGATATGTACTTTGGGTGAAGGCACCAGCCGACGTAGTGCTGAACAAGCCGCCGCAAAATTGGCTTATGAGTTAGCTAACATAACTAACTAAGAAAATAACTTTTTAAACCATTAACAATTTCAATATTGTTTCTTATATTTTGGGCCAGAAAACTCAATATGAGTACTGTTACACCATTTCGTACCGGTTATGTCTCAATTGTAGGAAAACCTAATGTTGGAAAATCAACTTTACTCAATAAACTTGTTCAACAGAAAATCAGTATTACGTCGAAAAAAGCTCAAACAACACGTTACCGAATTCAAGGTATTTTAACTGAAAATAATACACAATTTATTTTTGTAGATACACCAGGGTTTCAAAAACAGTTTGTTAGCCGACTAAATACTGTTATGAACCGTGTTGTAACACAAAGCATGTTGGATGTTGATGTTGTACTATTTGTCATTGAAACAACTCGCTTTGATGACCGTGATAAGCTTGTCGTTAAGCTACTGCCTAAAAATATCCCTGTTATTTTAATTATCAATAAAATTGACAATTTATCGAATAAAAATGTATTACTTCCATTTCTCCATGAGATAGAAAATATATTTGATTTCTCTGCTATTGTTCCCATTAGTGCAATCGATGGTACTCAGATACCTGAGTTACTTAATACTATTCGTAAATATTTACCAGAGGCACAGCCATTATTTGCAAAGGACCAGATTACTGATCGTAGTGAACGTTTTCTAGCGGCTGAAATATTACGTGAAAAATTGTTTCGATTAGTTGGTGAAGAGATTCCCTACTCAACAAGTGTCGTGATTGAGCAATTTTTGTTAGAAGAAAATTTGCGTAAAATTTATGCATCTATCCTTGTTGACAGGTCCAATCAAAAAGCAATTGTTATAGGCAAGAATGGTGACAAACTTAAATTGATTGCTAGCCAGGCACGTAAAGATATGGAAAAATTATTTGGTAATAAGGTTTATTTGGAAATTTGGGTTAAAGTCCGAAGTGGATGGGCTGATAATGTGAATGTATTAAAAAGTCTTGGCCATGAATAAATTGTTCTATGAAACTTGTTAGGGGTAATGTTTTATGATTGAATTAGGCGTAAATATTGATCATGTGGCAACACTAAGACAAGCAAGGGGAACAAAATATCCTAGCCCAATTGATGCAGCACAGATTGCTGAATTGGCTGGCGCCGATGCCATTACCTTACATTTACGTGAAGACCGTAGACATATTCAAGATAGGGATGTTGAGGTCTTGCGCGCACAACTTCAAACTAGAATGAACCTAGAAAGTGCGGTTACTGATGAGATGGTTAATATTGCACTACGGGTTAAACCACATGATGTATGTTTAGTACCCGAACGCCGTGAAGAACTTACGACAGAAGGTGGTTTAGATGTTGTTTCTCATTTTGACAAGGTTAAACACGCTTGTGAAAGATTAAGTGCAGCGGGTATTCGTGTTTCATTATTTATAAATGCTGATACTGCTCAAATTGATGCGGCAGTTAAAGCGGGCGCACCCGTAATTGAAATTCATACGGGCGCGTATGCAGACGTAGTCACCTCGCAGGAGCAGGCGGCAGAATTGTCTAAAATTTATAATGCAGTTGCTTATGGTCTAGATCGAGGTTTAAAAGTTAACGCTGGTCATGGCTTAGATTATGAAAATGTAAAATCTATTGCAGCAATCTCAGGAATATCGGAATTAAATATTGGTCATGCAATCATTAGTCAGGCTGTATTTGTTG
>JAOULU010000084.1 GCA_029881855.1 Nitrosomonas sp.
AATGATATTAATCAGCTAGTTATATTATCAGCCAATCAGATTAACCTCTTGCACCGAAGATCATACGTCGTGCAACAAAGCGTTTAATGGGTGGAAAACAGTCCAATGTACTTAATCCTAAACCACAAGCATGTTTTAACAGAGGATTGTCATTAGAGAATAACTTGATCAATGAATCGGTGAAAATTCTTCCAGCGTTACTGTCAATTTGACGTTGTTTGCGGTATCTGGCAAGCATCGCTTCGGTGCCAATCTCTTTGGAAGTATTCACTGTCATTAGGACTTCATTAGCTAGTTCATGTGCATCTCGCAACCCAAGATTAAAGCCTTGTCCAGCTACTGGATGAAGTGTTTGTGCGGCATTACCAATTAATGCAATTCGTTGAGAGGTTGTGGGTGTTGCATATTTCAGCGCGAGTGGAAATCCTGAGCGTTTTCCCGCGCTGATAAATTTGCCTAATCGGTCACCAAAATGTTTATGTAATCGTGTAAGAAATGGGAAGTCACCCAAAGCTAAAATTTCCTTTGCTGCTTTTGGCGATACTGTCCATACCAGAGCAAAGTCTTTACCTGAAGGAAGTAATGCAACGGGTCCATCAGATGTGAAACGCTCATATGCTATGCCAGATTGTATTGTTTCGGCTTTTATATTGGCAACAATAGCCCATTGTTCATAGTCATGAGTTTGGTATGTAATATCATTAAGTTGAGCGCTTAAGCGTCCACCATCAGCTAGAACTAATAATTTAGAGACAATCTTCTTTTCAACACCATCATGTTTAAACTGAACATGACCATAATCAGCATCAGTATCAAACTGTGAAACAATGGCACCAGTTAAATAATCAGTATCACTATCTTGTAATGTTTCATACATTGAACGAAACAAATCATGATAATTTACGACATAGCCAAGAGCATCAACACCAGCATCTTCCGGGTTCAATATAGTTCGACCCAAACCACCGCGGTTTGAGATATGGATAGATGTAATAGGTGTGTTTTGGGTTAATTTTTGCCATACGCCCAAACGTCGCAATATTAAATGACTGCCATGAGATAATGCTAATGGGCGAGGGTCTTCGACCGTTTCAGGTAGACCGCGCGCTTCTAGTAGCAGTGTTGAAATACCACTGTTTTTTAATACAAGTGCTAGCGCCATACCTACAGGGCCGCCGCCTATAATAGCGATATCATAATTAACAGTAGTCATGTTAATTTCTTTTGGTGAACTTTCATGTGTTTAGTTCTTAAGCTTATGAGTTGGATGGTGTATTTCTTAGGAAATTACTGAGTAATTCTTTGCCAAATGCGTATGAAATAAAACGATTCAGAAAATGGATTCAAACAAGAGTAATAGCAAGATGTTAAAAAATAATGTGAAAATCTTAATCGTTAAATATTTATTTAAGAATTATCTGGCTTTTCCATATTCTTATGAGGATAACATAGCTCCTACATTGAGGAAATGTATTGATAATTAGAAATTTGAGGTTATAAAAAAATTATACGACAGCTTATGTATATATATAGTCTTGATATTGAGTTATTTTATAATATTTAGTGTTTGTTACTTTAGATTCAACACAAAAATAATGAAATAAATTCTTTCGTATAATAGTTATGAATGTGTTGTTTATTAGACTAGTTAAACAGAAATACGTTTAGCGGTAGATTTTTCTAAGGAGTATTTGAATGATAAGCTTGAAGAAAGCTAACATACTATGGTTATTGAGTATAATTGTATTTTACTCAACAAATATTTTGTCAGCTAGTGACACTGGACATGATAAATTAATTGGAGCAATAGACAAGGGGGATCCACAGCAATTGCGACAAATATTAGGAACCGAGTCTATTGAAGAAGAAACATTAAATGTCGCATTAATTGCTGCTGCAAAAAAAGGCCATCCGCAATTAGTTAAACAGATACTAGATGCTGGTGCCGATGTCGATTACCGTGATGAAAATGACTATACTAGTTTGATTCAAGCTGCACGGGATGGTCGCCAATTTTTGGTGGAAGTATTACTTGCTGCCAATGCTGATGTTAATGCCGTAGCAGCTGCAGAAGATAACGACACTGCTTTAATACTTGCTGCAGAGAAAAACAGAAGAGAAGTTGTTGCACAATTGCTTGCAGCCAATGCCGATATTGGCGCTATGCGAAGTAATGGTATGACTGCATTAATGTTGGCAGCACAAGAAGGGCATCACTTTATCATTCAGGATTTAATCAGTGCGCAAGCAGATGTTAATTATCAATTGGAAAATGGAGCAACGGCGTTAATGCTAGCCGCACAACATGGTCATTATAATTCTGTTTATGTGTTATTGATGGCTAAGGCTGATGTTAATGTCAAAGCTAGTAATGGCGTAACTGCTCTCAAGTTAGCAAATATATATCGTTATTCTGAAATAATAAAGTTACTAAAAGAGGCGGGCGCGAAATAAAATGAGGTAATTTACATTTAACCACTGACTAATAATGTAGGTGTGGTTTTAATAAATAGTAGGATAAATTAGCTAAACAATTAATGTACTAAGAAATAAAGGAAATAGAAATGAAAGTTTTTGCGGTATTTTCACTTGCTGCGTCTTTTTTAATCTTGACTGGCTGTGGAGAAGAAACACAAAGTGACAAATCCGAAGCAAGCTCTTCTTCATCTATTATTGACGAGGTAACTACATTTGGTGAGCTGCCGTCTCTTTTGGGTGAAGGGTTAACACCGGAAGAGAAGGCAGAATTAGCAAATCAAATTTTACCACCCGGTGTTGATGATGCGTTAGAAGCAGAAGAGAAATTTAAGGCTTTTTTGGAGCAAGCTAGAGATGGTGACCCTGTAGCACAAACCGGCCTTGGTGTAATGTATTACACAGGTGAGGCAGTGTCTACAACGGTAACTGGAACAGTTCTTGATAATGATCCTGAATTAGCTGCAGGTTGGTTTTTTCGTGCAGCAGAGCAAGGCTACGCAGATGCTCAATTTAATTTGGGTTTGTTATATGCAAATGGTGAAGGTGTTGCACAAGATATGGTAGAAGCTGCGAAGTTATTTAATCAAGCGGCGGCTCAAGGGCATGTTGATGCCCAGAATAATTTGGGTGCCATGTACTATACTGGAGAAGGTGTGCCTAGAGATGAGCAAAAAGCCATTGAATGGTTTGAAAAAGCAGCTGCGCAAGGTAACGAAGAAGCACAAGCAAATCTAGAAGCGATTAGGTCTGCACAATAATTTTATGTGTTAAAACAGTAAACAGAAAACAGCACACATTGTGTGCTGTTTTCTTATTCAGTTAAATAGCCGTTTGGACGACTTCAGCAACCTTTATTATCGGTGCTTTGTATTTTCGAACAATACAACAGTACAATTATACGAGCGATGATAAGTTCTACTCATTGTGAGTTTTTGCGATCTTTAGTCCTTAGTCTCAGATTTCTTGTCATCTATTAGATCTTTTTCATCTTCCTCTTCTTTCTCATCCTCATTGTCTTCATCATCATAATCGTCGTTATCATCATCCGCTTCTTCATTATTTCTCGCTGCTTCCTCTTCATCCTTACCTTTTTTATTCCATGAAAAATAAAAAGCACCCATGACTACAACTAAAATTGGCACAATAATGTTGCCAATGAACGCGGATTCAACTGTGATATCTTGACCCTGTGGTGGTGGCTTACTTACTATCATATATCCATGAGACATAGCGACAGCAAATACAGGTATTAATGCAGCCATAAAGCGGTTCGTAATGAGGGGACGTACTGTAAGCATGTTTAAAACTGCAGATGCGTAATACGCAATAAAATAAATAAAAATATAGAAAAAAATAGCGCCCATGAGTATCCCTGTTAGATCTGTTTATTAATTTTTAGAATGTCGAGTTTCTTAATAAGAATGCTGTATTCGTATTTGAAGCTTATGATACACAAGTGACTATAAAAAATCACTGAAGAATCATTGTCAAATTTGACATGAAGATCGGTCAGTCTTAAAGTAACTTCTATGGCTAGAGAGAGGCTCGAAAAAGTTTAAGCTGATGATACGTTGGAAGTATTTATGACGATATATTGGCGTAATGGCTATGAAGCGACATCATTGTGACATCTTTTATGCGAGGCTAAGTTATGCAAAAGCTGGCTTTATCAATTGTTTGGTAGTAAGCAAGCATTGTTCCTCAAGTCGCCAGATTTATAACAATCTAATCTACAACAGGAAATTTTACTTGAATTAGTATCTAGTTCATCAGGACAACAGTTCTTCAAACGTGTTCTTATTGCAGCTATTGCTGAGGCATCGACAAATGAAACAAGAAAGGGTTGTTTGCTTGTTGTTAAATGCAGCGAATAATCAAATGAATCTAAAGCTAGGTCGGTTAACTGGGGGATAGATAACCTTAAAAAGGTTTTCATTAAGGCTATTGAACGAGACCGATAAGGTGGAGAGTTGAAAACAAAGACAGCGACGGACACTCTGGCATGTGTAATGTTAACGAATATCTGTGATTAAAGAACCTCAGTAAAAGCCGAGGCGGATCAATCAACATTAGGTGAGGTGATAAATATGACACTTAAAATACTGGAATAATTTTAACTTAATACAAGTTGATTACAAGATTTTTTATAACTCTAAGTAAGGAATCATAATGACCCATTTTCTCGAACCGCAAGATGCCACAGGCTTGGCAAAAGAAATTTATGATGATATTGAAGCAAATTTTGGGATGGTGCCAAATATTTTTAAAGCAATGGGGGCGGCGGATCCTAAGTGGCTAGCGATTAATTGGCAAAGAGAAAAGCAAATTATGCTTGAAGATGGTCCGCTGGATAGAAAGACAAGAGAACTTATTGCTATGGCAGTTTCTATGACAAACAATTGCGAATACTGCTCATTTGCTCATGAGACTATGGCGTTAAATGAAGGTGTAACGGAAGAAATGCTCAGTCATGCAAAACAGGTAATTGAATTGTTTTCTAGTTTTAATGCGATTATTCATTCTTATCCCGGAATGCCTTGCGATATTAAGCCAAAAAGTTGTTAAATTGACGGAATTTATTCATGGAACAAAGCATGATAGTATACATTTTCAAATTCAATTTTAGCTAAGTTTTTCGTGCTATTTTAATTCTTATCATTTTATAAAGCATGTTAATCCAATAGGTTATATATTAGCTTCTTGATGAAGCTTGTATAATAGATACATATCATTAAAAAACTAAAATAATAAAGGGAATTATATGAACCAAGAAATGCCACCTTTAGATCCTCATCCTTTAAGCGAATATGTAGCTTGGGCGGGTGCACGTAATCGGGATCCGTTATTAGGGGTTTTAAAAGACAAATTACCGAAAGATCCGGAAAGAGTTCTGGAAATGGCCAGTGGCAGTGGTATGCATATCAATTATTTTGCACCACATTTTAGTCACCTGCATTTTCATCCTACGGAAAAAGATGTTGAGGTTTTTGATAATATCAAGAAATTAACCAATGAATTGAGCAACAATAATATTGCTGACCCAGTGCATCTTGATTTAACCGATCCGAAAACCTGGTTTAATACAGGTCAAAACAATTCTTTTGCCGCTATTTTCTGCATCAATATTTTTCAGGTAGCACCAATATCAATTGCAGATGGAATGATGAAATGCGCTGCACAATTATTAAAGGATGATGGATTCTTAATGATTTATGGCCCTTTTAAAATTGAAGGTCAGTTTTCTACAGATTCTAATAAGGAATTTCATGAGACATTGAGTTCTGTAGGTGTGTCAGAGTGGGGATTGAAAGATATTGCCGATTTAAAAAAAGCAGCTGCTGATCATGGTCTGGAATTAAAAGAAAAGATTGATATGCCTAGCAATAACTTCTCTTTGATTTTTGGTAAAATTCAATAATGAATCAAGCGGGTTCAGCTATTGTTGTGGGTGTGGGGCCTGAGCGTGGTTTAGGTGCTGCATTAGCCATGTGTTTTGCTGAAAAAGGTTTACATGTTTTTATTGCTGGCCGTAGTGCAGATAAATTAAAGAATATCGTGCAACTTATTCACAATGCGGGAGGTACTGCCACCCCCATTGTGGCAGATATTACCGTTGAGCAGGACGTGAATCAGTTGTTTGATGTTGTTCAATCACGTGGTGATACTGTTCAGGTTGCTGCCTACAATGTGGACAGTAATATCCCCGCGCCATTTTTGCAGACTGAAGTAAAAACATTCACTACCTTGTGGCATCAAAATTGTCTGGGCGCCTTTTTATTTGCTAAAGCGTTAATGGCAATCATGCAGGCACAGCAGCAAGGTACAGTTTTTTTTACTGGTGCGACGGGATCACTCAGAGCCAAACCGCCATTTACGGCATTTGCATCGGCAAAGGCTGGATTAAGGGCATTGGCGCAAGGTTTGGCTCGGGAGTTTTCCCCACAGGGTGTGCATGTAGTGCACACGATAATTGATGGCGCAATTGATGGTGACCGCTCACACAGCCAGTTTCCTGAGTATGTCAAAGCTAAAGGGCCAGAAGGCCTGTTACAATTGGATGCTATCACACAAACTTACTGGGCTATTCATCAGCAACCACGCAGTGCGTGGACGCATGAGTTTGATTTGCGGCCTTTTAAAGAGCCATTCTAAACTATTAGGAAATCATTATGAGTACAATAACCGATTGGTATGTACAGGGAAGTTACTTTGAAGCTTGCAATTGTGAAGCGGCATGTCCTTGTGTTTGGTTGCAGCCGCCATCTGAAGGTCATTGCAAATTATTAGTCGCATGGCATATTGACTCTGGTCATCTAAATGGCGAAGAATTAAACGATTTGAATGTTGCTTTGGCTTGTTTCTCGCCAGGTCACATGAAGGATGGTAACTGGCAAGCTGCTTTATATGTGGATGAGCGCGCCAGTGATGCACAATTTGATGCGATTACACAAATTTTTGCTGGTAAACAGGGCGGACATCCAGCTGTTTTAATGAGTTTTGTTACTGAGGTCTGGGGTATCAAACGCGTAAAAATTGATTATCAAGTACAGGGAAATAAACGGCAATTGGTTATCCCCGATATTGCGCAAGTTGAAA
>JAOULU010000085.1 GCA_029881855.1 Nitrosomonas sp.
TATCAATATTTAATCACGTAATTTCTGTCCTGACCAAGAACGTATCATGGCCCACACTGAAATGATGATGAATGTGGCATGTACGATAGTGAAATAGCTGATGACATAAACCCAAGTCCACACGGATTCAAACCCACCTAGAAGAATCATCAGTAGTGACACAACACCCAATGCCACCGCAGCTATTAGATTTAATTTAATGCCGAGCGAAGCATAATAATGACCGATCGTGTTTTGCTGGGTTTTATTGTGTAAAACCACCAGTCAGATAAAACCAATCACCGGTAAAAATGTTAAGTTAAGTAGCGATGCCATTGTAGCCATTGAGGCTCGTTTCATGTTTGTTTCAGGTGCAACTTGGACTGCGTTCAATGTTTGCATAAATCACCCCATTGGCATGCTTGTATAAATAAAACTATTGTTTCTTTTAATGTTGATTGCCACATGGTTTTCTGGCGAACAAAAACCATTCAAGTAACCCCGCCTTTTCTTTATAGCAATAAAAACCTTATCCACTATTGATTTAGCTTGATTTTATTTTAATTGACAGCGTGATAATTGAATCGTGGGTAGGGTTATTTTTAGACTAAAAAGGAGCGAAAATGGACGGCGCATTTTTTACCAAATCAAGAGCACGAAATATTTTTTTTGGTGGGTCAGTTTTTTCTTTTTATTACTTCTGGTATTGACATTCGATACCGTACAGAAGCTACCCAAATCTGATCATCGGGAAAATATAACCCCTGAAGTTGCTAGAGGGAAGCTTGTCTGGGAGACAAATAACTGTATTGGTTGTCATTCGCAGGTGGTTTTGTAGTGATTCATGAACCTTCACAATCACCACAGCAGTTATTGTCCCTCTATACACAATTGACGTATTAGGTCTATATTCGTTGCGATGGTTTAGGGTCAATTCACACCAACTTATTTTACAGCGTAAATTTTATATGCCGTAACACGATAAAACCCATTAAAAATATCAGTATTCGATATGACTTCCACTTTTTTGCCAAAGCATTTGCCACGTTCATTTAACAGTTTGGTTAAATCATCGTGCCAGAAACTATCTAGAAAAGGTTCATAGTAGGTAATGAGCCAACGTGTCAGTTTGTTGCGATAAAGCCAGTGTTGTTTTGGTAGTACACCGTATTCTGTCAATAAAAGGCTGCCGCCGACTGTGAGTGTGCGCATGCATTCGCTTAATGTGTTTTGTCGTGCTTCGGTGGGTAGTTCATGCAACAAGAAAAACAAAACGATGGTGGTAAAACTATCATTTTTGTAGCCGAGTGTTTCGGCGTTCATGCGGGTGGGTAGTACTGGGCTAATGGCTTGTGTTTTACGTTGTACAACATGTAGTTGATGAATGCAAACATCCATAATATGTAACTGTGTGGGTGCAATGAGTTTAGCTAATTTTTGGGTGAATTGGCCATATACGCAAGTGAGTTGTAATGTACGCTGGTGGTTGGTGTGGGCGAGTTTATCCAGGGTGGTGTTCATTAGCCGTTTGTATTGACCAAAAAGGATGGCGTTGATAATGATCTGGTGGTCAAAAAACCAGATGGCTGGCTTCCAAAGATAAGCCCACCAGTAATGACGTGCCAGATAAAACGGTACGCCACGTAAAAAGAAACGATAGAGCATAACCCACCATCCTTTATGAATATGATGGATTAATTAAGCTGAGCTAAAACGACAGCCAGATTGTTACCATATCCAATTTTGCTTGTAGTGAATTTACATGTCGACGCAAATTCAGACTGTTCAGGTAATATGATTAATTATATCAAAAGTACATGATTTAGATAATGAGTTGGTCGCCAGAGTCACCTAAACATGGATTATCTAATCCATGTACATCACTCTTATTACAACAGCTCTTGACTGCTGTCCGTATTGTAAAGACATCTCCTACAATTGCGTTAGTAGGTAGCGTTGCTACATATACTCTTGTTTTAATATTACTCGGACAGCTGTAACGTTTGAAATCACCTAAGATTTGACCATTGATACTTACAGGAGTTAGCTTACGCAAAATAACCTGAGGACCTCCTGGCTGTTGTTGTAGCGGCTCATATTTTACTTTAGCAATAAATGCTGCAATGGATTGGATGCCACATACGTGCTTACCCCAGATTCTTACTTTTAGATTAGAGAAATCTTTAGTCAGCGATATACTTACAATTCGGCACCGTGGCTTAATAGGCTGGCCTTCACAACAAGCATTAGCCTTTTGATATTTTATGTCCTCATCTAAAAATATTGGATACTCACCTTCTAAGAAGGTAACCATATTTGTCATAAATGGTTTGATCGAAAGAACTTTCCCTCCTATTTTTCCAGGATCTAAGAAAGCATAATCTAATCCTGTCGTCGGGGCTATAGAAACGAGTTCGTGAGGAGTATTTTTTGTCGTTAATTTTCTTGTTTTGTCCATTTGTCAATCCTTTAATTTTGTTGTTTGGTTAACTTCATGATAAAAGCCAGCAGCTTTGCCAGATGCCTTCTAATTAAATGATTTATAACAATAAACACTGGCCATTTAAATAGAAAAATGTGCCACAATATTTTATGATATTCAATCGAAAAATCGTAATATTCTTACGTTCACTAGTCAATATCCAGCAGAACCCTGACCCATTTAGGTAAAAGCTCCAATTTCTTTGAGTTGTTTTTTGATTTCGCCTGGATCTGGCCAATCAGCACCAAGCCATTTAAAGAACCTGACCAGGATAAGAAATAATAAACAGAGAAGCCGCAACGGTAAAGTTAATGGGAGGCCTGGATTCTTTAGAAACTCTTCGACTATGTTGATAGATGTTCTGGTATCAGGACCAACTGTATAAGTTGCTGATTTTGTAGTTGGGCCACAAGGCACGTAGTTTAGATTATCAGCGACTTCTATTAATGGGCATTCAATTGTTGCTTCCACTACGATTCTTGTGTCGTTAGGAGCCGACAACGTAACACGGTCGGCAGATACTTGAACAACATTAACATTCCCCACAGGGTTTCCCGAACTAGCTTAACTACCCTTAACCCTAAAGCGGACTGCACACGGATGAGTTACATTGGGTACGTTGAACTGGATTTGCCCTGTAGCGCTTATGCTTGTATTAATATCAAAATTACAATCTGGCATTTTTATACCTCCACATTACTTTATGGTCTAGATTAAATGGGCTAACAGCATGTTTATGAAGAATGAATCTCTTTATAAGAACTCCTTAGTTTCTAGTCTTTATCTCGTTCTAAACAAATAGAAATAGGTTAATTCTTTTTGCTAATGCTTCAGCCTGTAATCAATAATCTTAATTCAATGCTATATCAATGCTATGTCAATGCTATGTCAATGCATAGGTAATGTCTGTGGATTTTGTAACAAAAACTTTGTGGAATAGGATCAAAGAAAGGGTTAAATGAACAAGATGTGGCGAATGTACGCAAAGTTCTATTCACACAACAGCTTGATAAATTTTTTATCGAAGTTGCAGCTATTTTGACTCATGTGCGTTACATTAAATCCGTTCAATTGGTTGTTGGTCAATTATGTGTGAGTTTCGGTGCCACGTAATTTTTCCAAAAAATTGTGGTATTTTCCATTAGACTCAGAATTAATTGACATTTTCTTAATGTTATTTCGTGCATGTGTGTCGTTTTTCATTGAATTAGTGGTATTATCCTCAGAAGCAATGAATTATTCCGTAGTTAATAAAGTTTCTGAGGGGTAATTCTAGCTTTAGGTTCGGTTTTGCGTTATTCGGCAGTCTTACTAGTTACTAGTTAAAAGGAGGGTGTATGGGATTCTTCGATAAAATTAAAGACTTACTGATTGGAACGACAAGTACCGCTAATACTGCGGTTGATTCAACTCAAGATGCAGCATTAGGTAGTGAAGAGAGCATTATCCAGGATGTTGCAAGTGCACCTGATAATGCGATAGATGCTACCAGTTCAGAGCAAAGTATAGAAATTAGTGCAAGTGCAGCAGCAGATACTACTGTGCAGGACTTGGCTAGCACTGTAGCAACGAGTATTTCTGGAAATGCTGCAGACTCAATTGACACCGCTAGTGAAATGAAAAGCGTTGTCAATAGCGACGGCGCTTAACTGCTATTTTGCTGCAGAGCCCACAACTTAAGCAGCGTTTAGTTCTTAGCTTAGGTCTGTGTGAATGTGACTGGCATTAGTTAAGACGCATTCACTGCTTGAGTTGTTGGTGATAATATTTAGCTTGCTAATGGTTGAAATATTACCTTAGTTAGAGTTTTAATATTCCCTCGAAGTATTTATCTTTACTTCATCACTTCATTTCATTTAAGAACTTCTATTTTTTCGCTACATACCACAAACCTTTCTCTTGTCAAGATTATTAACCTTTTATTAGGTGATGCTGAGTTAAGAATATTCAGTAGGTCTCAAAGAATTCTTTTGCAATCTTTTGTTGCAGAGGATATAAATACAATCTATTAAATTCAGCTTAAGGTAGTGTGATGATAAAAGCGTATGCGGCGCTCAAGCCAGGCGACCAACTTCAACCTTTTGAATACAGTCCGGGGCCTTTGGGGGCTGAGGATGTAGAGATAGCGGTTGAGTATTGTGGAATTTGTCATAGTGACCTGAGTATGTTGAATAATGAATGGGGGATTACCCAATATCCATTTGTGCCAGGTCATGAGATTGTTGGTACGATTGTAGACAGAGGTGAGTCTGCGCACGTATTTAAGTTAGGTCAGCGTGTTGGCCTGGGTTGGCATTCAGGTTATTGTATGAATTGCATGCCTTGTTTGTCTGGTGATCATAATCTTTGTGCGCAAGCAGTACCAACGATTGTAGGGCGGCATGGTGGTTTCGCAGATAAGGTACGTGCTAATGCAGCCAGTGTTATTGCGTTACCGGAATATATAGATGGGCAAAGTGCCGGGCCGCTCTTTTGTGGCGGCATCACAGTGTTTAATCCGCTATTGCAATTTAATATTAAACCAACTGCAAAGGTTGCTGTAATTGGCATTGGTGGCTTGGGGCATATCGCATTGCAATTTTTGAATGCTTGGGGTTGTCATGTAACCGCTTTTACTTCCAGTGAAGCCAAACGAAAGGAAGCGTTGGAATTAGGCGCACATGCCACATTGAATTCTCAGCAATCTGTTGAACTTGCGTCTGCGGCGGGGCAATTTGATCTGATTCTATCGACGGTTAATGTGAAGCTTGATTGGAATGCTTATATTGCGACTTTGCGTCCTAAAGGCCGATTACATTTTGTGGGGGCAACATTGGAACCTTTGGATATTGGGGTTTTTCCATTGATTCTGAGTCAATGCTCAGTTTCTGGGTCACCAGTGGGTAGCCCATCTAGTATTAGGACAATGTTAGATTTTGTAGCGCAACATGATATTAAACCGGTTATTGAAATGTATCGTTTTGATCAAGTAAATGAAGCGTTAGCCCGCCTAGAAAGTGGTGATGCGCACTATCGGATTGTTTTGAGTCATTAACACAAATATTTTTGTGAAACTCAAAAATTGATCTAATAATCAGGTTGTCTGTTAGTAAAACTCTGTTTTTGCGTAACTCTCAAAGCGCGTGTATTCGCCTAGGAAAGTAAGGTTCACAGTTCCAATTGGACCGTTTCTTTGTTTGCCAATGATAATTTCAGCGATGCCCTTGTCCTGTGAGTCTTGATCGTAGACTTCGTCACGGTAAATAAAAAGAATGACGTCTGCATCTTGCTCAATTGCGCCAGATTCACGCAGGTCTGACATGACTGGACGTTTATTGGGACGTTGTTCAAGGCTACGGTTTAATTGAGATAAGGCAATGACAGGTACTTTTAATTCCTTGGCCAACGCTTTTAGTGAACGGGAAATTTCAGAAATTTCAGTGGCGCGGTTTTCTCCCTGACTAGTAGAAGACATTAATTGTAGGTAATCCACTACAATTAAGCCCAATCCGCCAAACTGACGATACAACCGTCTGGCTCTTGCCCGGAGTTCTAATGCATTGAGTGCAGCACTTTCATCGATATAAATGGGCGCGTCGTTTAGTTTTCCGAGAGCATGCGTTAATTTGGGCCAGTCTTCGTCTTCCAGGCGGCCTGTGCGGACTTTGTGTTGGTCCAGTCTGCCAACAGACCCCAGCATTCGCATTGCCAATTGTGAACCGCCCATCTCCATACTAAAAACAGCGACAGGCTTATTCAATTCAAGTGCTACATTCTCTGCAATATTAAGTGAGAAAGCAGTTTTCCCCATTGATGGCCTGCCTGCAACGATAATTAAATCGCCTGGTTGAAAGCCTGAAGTTTTTTGGTCAAGATCATGAAAACCCGAAGCAATGCCGGTAACGTCACTTGGGTTGTCCTGGTTATAGAGTAATTCTATGCGTTCAACAACTTGTTTTAATAGGGGTTGTATATCAACAAATCCTTCTTTGCCACGCGCACCTTCTTCTGCAATTTCAAATACTTTGGATTCGGCCTCATCAAGTAAATTTGCGGCAGAACGCCCGGCCGGATTGTAAGCGGAATCTGTGATTTGAACGCCAACTTGTGCAAGACTACGCATGACAGAACGCTCTCTTACAATTTCTGCATAACGCTTAATATTTGCTGCAGAAGGCGTGTTTTGTACAATGGCGCCAATATATGCAAGGCCACCAACAGTTTGCAGCTCGGCTGATAGTTCCAATGATTCCGATACAGTAATCACATCAGCAGGTTTATTATGTTCAATTAGTTTACAAATATGATGGTAAATGAGTTGGTGATCATGACGATAAAAATCATCATCTGTAATAATATCTGCCACTTTATCCCAAGCATGGTTGTCTAGCATCAGCCCACCTAAAACGGATTGTTCGGTCTCAATCGAATGTGGTGGTGTTTTAAAGGATTCTACAAGCTGATCAGGTTTGATGTTAATCGAAGGTTGCGCCATAGGTATCCAGTTAAAAAGCAATGCAAAAATGGAATGATCTGATGTAAAAGTGACGTTTAGACAGATCAGATGATAGTTTTATTTTTAATAAACAGTTGGTTACCTCTTTAAAAAACAGATATTTTTTTAAAAAAAT
>JAOULU010000086.1 GCA_029881855.1 Nitrosomonas sp.
ACCCTATGATGTCTAAGACTCGCACACATGCCTAATTTGATCAAGTCCCCACCAACACAATGAATTTTCTCGCTATTTTTGGAGAAGCATTACGTGCTTTACGCCTTAACCGTCTGCGTACCGGTCTAACCATGCTTGGCATGATTATTGGTGTGGCCGCCGTTGTTTTGATGCTATCTATTGGTCAAGGTGCACAAACTAAAATTAATCAGTCCATTGCCTCCATGGGCAGCAATCTTTTTCTTGTCGTCCCGGGTGCTACATCTTCCGGTGGGTTAAGTTTTGGTAGCGGCAGCATCAAAACCCTTACGATCAATGACGCACAAGCAATTTCTGAATTACACGCTGTCAGCGCCACTGCACCTGTTATAACCGGGACCGCCCAGCTAAATTTCTCTGCCAAAAACTGGAGCACCGTTATCACCGGCACCACACCTAGTTACTTTGAAGTTGGTAATTGGGAATTTGAGTCGGGCACAGCTTTTAGCGAGTCAGATTTGCGCTCCGCTGCACGTGTAGTCGTACTCGGGGCGATTACCGCTAAAAATCTATTTGGTACCGAAGACCCTATTGGCAAAACCATGCGTATTACCAACCGCCCGTTTCTCGTCGTTGGTATACTCGCTGCTAAAGGCCAAAGTCTGACTGGGCGTGATCAGGATGACAATGTTTTTATACCCATCACCACCAGTGAACGACAAATTACAGGCAACCAGTTTCCCGGCTCTATCCGTTATATGTTGGTACAAGGACAATCGGCAGAAACAATGGATGAAGCTGAGAATGAAATCATACAGCTACTGCGACAACGTCATCGACTCTCAGATGGAATGGAGAATGACTTTACAGTACGTAATTTAACTGCAATTGCTAATGTTGCCACTGGCGCAGCTAAAATCATGTCTTTTGTATTAGGTGCCATTGCCTCAGTTTCTTTGCTTGTCGGTGGTATTGGCATTATGAATATCATGCTGGTGTCGGTTACCGAACGTACCAGAGAAATTGGTATTCGCATGGCAATCGGTGCTAATAGGCGCGCCATCCTTACGCAATTCTTACTGGAAGCGATGATGATCTGTATTATGGGTGGCCTAATCGGCGTAATACTGGGTATTGGTGGTGCTTGGTTCGTCAGTGAGGTAGCTGATATGTTAATAGTCATTACATCCGGCATGATCGGTCTGGCTTTTTTCTTTGCTTCAGCAGTTGGTGTTTTTTTTGGTTTTTACCCTGCAAAAAAAGCGGCATCTCTGAAACCAGTTGATGCACTACGCTATGAATAACATAAAAATAATTCTAACAATAAAAATGACAACATATAATGCATGTCTATCGAAAAGCACTGCCTATCTATTGCTTATCCTTACTTCACTTAAACATTTTTTATCAGAAAATATGCTGATATGGAGAAAAGGTCGTTAACCATGACAAACAAAGAACGTCCTACTTCCGAGTTCCTTGAGATTGTTGTTGTAAAAAACACTAATGCTAGCATGAGTATTGGTGAGATCAAAAACGCACTTCATGAACGTGGTTTTGGTGTTTTAATGGCCATCGCTTCCCTGCCACTTTGCCTTCCCATACCTGTTCCACCTGGTTACACAACATTCTTCGCCATTCCATTATTTATTTTTTCGTTACAAATGATGTTTGGCATGCGCGCCCCTTGGTTACCCAAGTGGATAGAAAAAAAACAAATTAAACGTGTAACTTTTGAGAAACTCATCAACCGAGCAAATCCCTGGTTACGCAAAATTGAAAAGCATCTACGACCTCGTCTAACCTACATCAGCGTACACACATGGGAAAGAATTATTGGTATCTTTTCTTTTGTATTTGCACTATCTATCTCGCTCCCACTACCTTTAACCAATTTTCCACCTGGTTGGGGCATACTGATTATGTCGTTAGGGCTTCTCAGCAGGGATGGTATAACCATACTAGCTGGCATGATTATAGGAACAATTGGCGTAGGTATTACTATGATTATTCTAGTGCTTATATGGATGGGAATATCTATGCCATCATTTTACTGAGTAGATAGCATTCTAGTCATCATGAATGACTAAGCGGCAATAGATTAGCAAGTAATTGGTAACCGCCATTAACAAAGATGATCCCACCCTATCTGTTTTTATTCACCAAAAACTTTTAGATTGCACGCCCTAGTAGCAACCCATACATAGCAAATTATTTTATTCATCTTGCGCGTTCAATTCCAGAAAACGCTTTCTGTCTACATCAAACTTTGCTTGAACACGTATAATACGCTCCTTATTCTCAGCCAATTCTTTTCGTAAACTATCAACCATTCGTTGCACTGGAAGCATATCTTCTTTAATAGCAGGCAGTGTTGGGCTATTTGTACGCTCTGCCTTTTCTGCTTGTTGCTGCAGAGAACCTAGCTGAGTTAGAACAATCTCCAGTCGTTTCTCAATACCAATAATATTCAATTCTATGGGATGCACATTGCGTGCAATGGCCAAATCAATTTCTTCTTCACTGGTATAGGTGCTACGTAAAACCATATCACGTCTTTGTTGTTCTTTTCGCTTTTGTTCGTCGGCTTCTTGCTGGGCTTTATCAACTACAGGCAATGTCTTATCTTTTGCTTCATTTGTACGGATAACAACACCCAGTTTATTCATTTCAACAGTTGCTTTGTCCTCACACTCGGGCGGCAGAATTTCAGCGTAATAATGAACCATGCCATCGTCACCCTCACACTTTTTAAGTGCTGCAGACACTGGCTGTGCTATAACAAAAACAAATGAAATGAGAATCGCCCACCACATAATTATTTCCTGTAATATTTTGCCAAACCACATGAAACACGTGAATCTAGCACACCTGCAGAAAATCACATCTGACACCTTCTCAAGTAATCAGGCTACACCATATTGTTCACGATATTGCTCAACTGCATGCAGATTTTGTATCAAGCCACTGTTATCTTGCAAATAATTAATCAGGCTACTTAGATCAACAATACTGATAACGGGAATATCATGCATTTTCTTTACTTCTTGCACCGCAGAAAGTTGACTGCTACCACGTTCCATTCGATCAAGTGCAATTGCAACACCACAGGGTATTGCACCTGAAGAACGTATTAAATCGACTGATTCACCTACCGATGTACCGGCAGAAATCACATCATCCACAATTAATATTCGCCCAGCAAGTGGCGCACCCACTAATACACCGCCTTCTCCGTGATCTTTGGCCTCTTTACGATTAAAACAAAAAGAATAGTTATGGCCCATCTCGGCCAACGCAATCGCTATGGAACTGACCAAAGGAATTCCCTTGTAGGCTGGGCCAAACAACATATCGAACGGAAGCTCTGCAGCAATAATCGCTTTCGCGTAAAATTGTCCGAGTTTGTGTAACGACTCCCCATCATTAAATAAACCCGCATTAAAAAAATATGGAGACAATCTTCCTGCTTTGGTTTTAAATTCACCAAAACTAAGCACATTATGATCAATTGCGAATTCAATAAATGCTTGCCGGAAATCGGACATAATCAAATTTACCCTAAAGATTAAATATGCAAATTATAACGCTTAACGTAAATGGCGTGCGTGCAGCCACCAGAAAAGGTTTCCTCCGATGGCTATCTGCACAACCCGCTGACATTGTTTGTATGCAAGAATTGAAGGCACAATTGGCCGATCTTTCACACGACATCCTGAAACCAAGTGGTTATTATAGTTTCTTTCATTGTGCAGAAAGAAAAGGTTATAGTGGTGTTGGAATTTATTCTCGCAAAAAACCGGATAAAGTTATTGAAGGGCTGGGAATTGACGAAATCGATCAAGAAGGCCGTTTTATTCAGGCTGATTTTGGTAATTTAAGTGTTATTTCAATCTATTTGCCATCCGGTTCCAGTGGAAATCATCGCCAAGCTTCTAAAGTGTTTTTTATGGAAAAATTCTTCCCAATACTAAAAACAATGATTTCCAGCGGCAGGGATATTATTTTGTGTGGTGACTGGAATATTGCGCACCAGGAGATCGATCTTAAAAACTGGCGCGCCAACCGAACAAACTCCGGCTTCTTACCAGAAGAGCGCGCTTGGTTAACGAATATTTTTGATAATCTTGGCTTTGTGGATGTGTTTCGAAAAGTAAACCCAGAACCCGATCAATACACCTGGTGGTCTAATCGAGGTCAAGCGTGGGCCAAAAATGTAGGTTGGCGTATTGATTATCAAATTGCCACACCAGAAGTCGCCCATAAAGCACATAGCGCCACTATTTACAAAGATGAACGTTTCTCCGATCACGCGCCTTTAATAATTAACTATGATGACATCAATAACTGATGAAACCTAATGCGATCTCTGGCTGGTTAAGTACGCTCAACATATACACCCACCCACGAGTGTTGGGCATGTTGTCATTGGGGTTTTCTGCCGGATTACCCCTGCTATTGATTTTAGGGACACTATCGTTTTGGCTACGTGAAGCTGGAATTGACCGCACGACAATCGGTCATCTGAGTTGGATTGGTCTGGCATACAGCTTGAAGTGGCTCTGGGCACCATTAGTTGACCGCCTGTCCCTACCCGTATTAACTCGTTTATTGGGTCGTCGTCGCGCGTGGTTATTATTGTCGCAAATTGTCATAGCCCTCTCGTTAGTTGGCATGGCCAGCACAGACCCGGTAATCAATTTATCGCATATGGTCTATTTTGCCCTGGCAGTTGCGTTTGCTTCAGCCACACAGGATATTGCACTAGATGCCTACCGTATTGAAGCCGTAGCGCTTGAACTTCAAGGCGCTATGGCAGCCACATATCAAGCGGGCTATCGGATTGCTATGATTATGGCTTCAGCAGGTGTGCTATGGATAGCCGCAGCCGTTGACCCATCTGCCGCCACTTATGAACACTCCCCCTGGCGTTTTGCGTATCTGGTCATGGCTGCCACCATGAGTGTTGGTATTATTACAACATTAATTATTCGCGAACCTGATGTTGCCTATAACAAACTCATCTCTGAAAATGAAAAATATGCACAGCAAGTTATTGCACAATGGCATCTCAATGAGCGTCTCAAAAGCCTCTTGATTTGGCTTTATGGCGCACTGATTGCACCCTTCAGGGATTTTCTAGTACGCCATGGCAAACAAGCGTTGCTGATTCTGTCTTTGATCGCAATGTACCGTATTTCGGACGTTGTGATGGGTGTCATGAGTAACCCTTTCTATGTTGACATGGGTTATACCAAGGATGAGGTCGCCACTGTCTCAAAAGTATATGGCGTTCTCATGACCATTGTGGGTGCTGCCATTGGTGGTGTACTCATCATGAAAATCGGTATTATGCGCACCTTATTTCTAGGTGCTGTGCTTTCTGCAGCAACTAACCTACTGTTTGTCTGGCTAGCCGGGCGCGGTCATGATGTCAGTGGATTAATCTTTACTATTTCAGCCGACAATCTATCAGCAGGCATCGCATCTTGCGCTTTTATTGCTTATTTATCAGGCCTAACCAACTCGGCTTATTCTGCCACGCAATACGCATTATTCAGCTCAGTAATGCTGTTATTACCTAAGTTCATTGCTGGCTTTAGCGGTCAATTTGTTGACGCCTATGGTTATGAAAGTTTTTTTATTACCACGGCCATGCTGGGTCTTCCCGTTTTAGTATTGGTTTGGCTTGCCGGACAAGCAAGATTTGCAACCCCAGAAAAAGAAAAACCGGATACCTAGATAATAGCTATTCCCATAAAATGGCTGATGTAATTCGTTATTAAGCATTCTGCGAATTATGGTTTACAAAAACCGTAACAAACTTTTTGGATTACGCCATTTTAGTGTGCGATAAATACGACATATCGGATACAGAATTATGAGTACCAGTAACGCTACCAGATATGCTTGCTCCAAACCACCCCGATTCAATATATGACTTAATACCACCAGCACAGCAAAATGCGCTAAGTAGAAGAACAGTGCCGTCTGCCCAAACAACAGAACAGGCCCATTACGACGTACATTGACTATAGGCTCCAAGCGCATCAATAGGGCAAGAATAATAGCCATCAAACCTAATTCCAATAAAGTATAGGCCAAACTGGGTGGATACTTACTAATATGCAACCACTGGGCCAGTGTATTTCCCTCCAAATACATAAACATGTTGCCATAGCCGTCTATGCCACGGATTAGTATAAATAAAACCAGTGCAATACAGCCGCTTACCATCAACAAACGCTGAACCGACCAGAAGTCAGATTGTTGTGACATTAATCGCTCACCAAATACCCAACCCAGCATCATCATCGCCAACCACGGCATGACGGGATACATCACAGAATAGGATTCACCAAATACTGGCGCAAAGGTTAGCGCGAGCAATAGTGGCACATCACCGTTTGGTTGCCATAGATCCATGAGCAATAGCTCACTACCCATCAAGATAATAATGGCAGTAATGAAAAGGACCCGCGTACCTAAACGTCGTAATGGCACCATCAAGATCATACTGACACCAATGGCATAAAGCACTTGTAGTACAGGCTTTCCAGAAGCTAATGACAGCAAGAAAAGATCAAGCAGTGCAATAAATCCGCCTCGAATAAGTAGCTCACGATCAATTGAAGCGCTGCTCATTCCCTGGTTTATTCGTTGAATCGTGCTAATCGCAATGGCTGTGCCAGCCAAAAAAACAAATGTCGGTGCACAAATATGTGTGAACCACCGAGTGAGAAATTGATCGGTCGCAAGAACACTGCCCGCTTCGTAAAGGAGTATTGAGTCAGAAAAAATACGTCCTTCATTAAAAAAACCTGAGGCATGATCAAGCGCCATTAAAATCATGACAATGCCACGCATCCAATCGATAGCAGCAATACGATGCACACTTTTATCAAACGGCGCTTTTAAATCCATTTCTGATCTAATTCAGATATTTGGTTATTCTAAAGTAATACCAGATTATTCCTATGAATCAATTCAGCTTCGTCGACATAACCCAAAATCCCTTCAATTTCACTGCTGGCTTGCTTGAGAATTTTTTGTGTTTCAATAG
>JAOULU010000383.1 GCA_029881855.1 Nitrosomonas sp.
GTCACATTGTGAATAGTTGCGCGCGCCATCCGCAGTTGGCGTAATTCGGACAAGCCCACGATAGCTGCTGTTTGAATGACCGGCCGAAATCCCTTTGCTAACAATTGTGCTGCGGGTATTTTTACCAAGGTGAATCATCTTTGTCCCGGTATCAGCTTGTTGATGATGGTTGGTTACTGCAACCGAATAGAATTCACCAACGGAATTATCACCACGTAATATGCAAGAGGGATATTTCCAGGTAATAGCTGAGCCAGTTTCTACTTGTGTCCATGAAATTCTTGAATTCACGCCTTTTGCTAAGCCGCGTTTGGTAACAAAATTGTAGATGCCACCAATACCATTTTCATCACCGGCATACCAGTTTTGCACCGTTGAATATTTAATGTCAGCATTGTCTAAGGCTATTAATTCAACAACAGCCGCGTGTAATTGGTTAGTGTCAAATCTGGGTGCTGTACAGCCTTCTAAGTAGGAAACAGTTGCTTCTTCTTCGGCTACAATAAGCGTGCGTTCAAATTGACCAGATTCTTCAGTATTGATACGGAAATAGGTCGATAAATCCATTGGGCATTTAACACCCTTAGGGATAAAACAAAACGAGCCATCAGTAAATACAGCAGAGTTTAGGGCAGCAAAAAAATTATCACCGACAGGTACAACGGTGCCGAGGTATTTTTTGATTAAGTCAGGATATTCTTGTACAGCTTCTGAGATAGAGCAGAAAATAATGCCTACTTCAGCAAGTTTGTCTTTATAAGTGGTGGCGACTGAAACGCTATCAAAAATGACGTCGACGGCGACACCAGCAAGCGCGGCGCGTTCATGCATTGGCACACCAAGTTTTTCAAATGTGCGTAATAATTCAGGATCAACTTCATCCATGCTGGCGAGCTTTTTCTTTGGTTTGGGTGCGGAATAGTAGCTGATAGCTTGGAAATCAATTTTTGGGTAATGTACATTTTGCCAATCAGGCTCAGACATAGTGAGCCATTTCTTATAAGCGCTTAGTCTAAATTCTAAGAGCCATTCAGGTTCATTTTTCTTTGATGAAATGAGCCGAATGGTATCTTCATTCAGACCTTTAGGTGCGACTTCAGATTCAATGTCGGTAACGAAGCCATGTTTATACGGTTGATTAACCAGATTTTGCAATGCTGCGCTCATTTGGTTTATTCCTTTGGTTTTATTGTATATTTAGTCTGAGGCAGAGGTCTTATGCTCAATTTAAAATCGGTTGAAATGGATAGTAAATTGAAAAAACATCTATTCACGAAATACATGCAATTAAGCCTTGGTAGTGGTTTTTAAATTAAAGCTCTCGCCGCAGCCACATGTATGATCGATATTAGGGTTTTTGAATTTAAATGCACTATTGAGACCTTCTTTGATGAAATCGATTTGTGATCCATCAAGAAAAGGTAAATTACTTGCATCCACAACAACATTGGTATCATGAGATGCAAACAAATGATCGCTTGATTGAATTTCGTCCGCATAATCAAAAGTATAAGAAAACCCAGAGCACCCTGTTTTCTTAATACCAACACGTAGGGCAAGTCCTTTGCCCCTTTTTTTAATTTGCTGTTGGATTTGTTTTGCAGCATCTGTTGTTAATGTGATTGCCATAATTATTCAATCCATTTTCTATTCATTGTGAAGATAAATGTCATTCCTAATATAAGTTATTTGTAATAAAGGTTGCAGGCATATCGGTTGCTGATAAAAATTATTGTGAGAATTGATGATTTATTGG
>JAOULU010000384.1 GCA_029881855.1 Nitrosomonas sp.
ATGATTTGGCGGTCGACAGCAAACACCGACGCAAAGGAGTGGCCACGGCCTTGATCAATTCATTGCGTGACATTGCGCATCAACGCGGTGCTTGGGTTATTTATGTGCAGGCCGATTATGGTGATGATCCCGCCATTGCTTTGTATGAGAAACTTGGCACTCGTGAAGATGTTATGCATTTTGATATTCCTATTGAATGAGCAGCAACAAGAATGAAATCACAAGACTTAAAAACTTACCACAAAATGATTCGTGACACTTATGATCAACGCAGTGCCAACCATGATAGAAGTGCATGGCATCGCAACATGGCAATAAAACTTTTTCAAGCCCTGCCTCCCAAATCCGGTGACACGGTGTTAGACATCGCAACGGGTACAGGTACGATTGCATTTAAAGCAAGCCCAATCGTTGGAAACAATGGGCAGGTTTTTGCTATTGATATTTCACAAGGCATGTTGAATGAGGCCATGGATAAATTGTCAGCCATGGCATTCAATAATATGTTGTTTATTTTAGCCGACGCGGAGCAGAATGTGTTTCGTGAAAACAGTTTTGACCGAATTTATTGCGCATCTGCATTTTTTTGTATACTCAATCCGTTGTCCACTTTACGCTATTGGCATCGTTTGCTTAAAAAGCAAGGCACCCTAGCCTTTCACGCCTTACCTGAGCAATCTTATTTTTGGATACATGAAGCGCGACAAATACTAGCCAAACACGGTTATCCATACCTAATCAACATGGCAACGGCAAGCATGGATAGCAGCCGTCAACTCTTGCTAGATGCCGGATTTAGCCGGGTAGAAATAGAAGTCGAATCTTCAGGATATTATGTGCCGACTGAGCAAGCCTTGGATTCTTGGATTAGCATAACCGATTTCATCCCCGGCCAAGCGCCGCATCCTGTGCGAGACATTCCCACTGACGTACTTGAACAATTCAAAGAGGAATATCTCAGTCGAATTAAAACACTAATCACTGAACACGGTGTGTGGAATGATGTGACTCAATATTATATTTATGCGTACAAGTAGCATCTCAAAATAAAACATTAATGCTCCTATGTGATCCGTAGGTACGGCATTTCTCGGTTTTTTGTTTTATCGACAAAGCATGTTGATCGGTTGTTTATTTTGCCTAATCAGATACAATAAAGTATCAAACGAATGCCCAGGACAAATTATGTCATTTAGCAGATTTGCTTTGTTAATTCGTATTTCTTTTGGCAGATTCTTTTATCTTGGATTTTTATTTTCCAGCGTTGCACAAACCTCAACCAGTTTTAATTTTAAAGGGCAACTTTCCCTGAACTACCTAGGCAGCTCTAATCATTAATAAGGATATTTTAACAAATGAAAACAATTGGTCTTTTAGGTGGAATGAGTTGGGAAAGCACGCTTAGCTACTATGCAAAACTCAACCAGGGCATTAAACAACAATTAGGCGGTTATCATTCCGCGCAGATTATTTTGTATAGCGTAGACTTCTCAATCATAGAAAAACATTTACAAGCACAGGATTGGCAAAGCATTACCAACTTATTGGTGGACGCTGCGCAAAAAATCCAGGCGGCGGGAGCAGATGTATTGCTTATCTGCACGAACACCATACACAAAATTGCTAACGACATTGAAAATAAAATAGATATTCCACTTTTAAATATTGTTGATACCACGGGTCAAGCGCTGCAACACCAAAAAATAACAAGAGTCGGCTTGCTAGGCACCGCTTTCACCATGGAACAGGATTTT
>JAOULU010000087.1 GCA_029881855.1 Nitrosomonas sp.
CCAAATCCAAGACGCGACAATATTTGTTCTGCGGAATTCGCGCCAAAGCTAAATCAACCAGCAACTCTGTTTCAGGCCGCGGAATAAGTACCGCTTCTGTCACACGAAAAGTTAAGCTGTAGAACTCACGCTCGCCTGTTAAATAAGCAATGGGTACACCTTCCACACGTCGCGACACTATTTGTGTAAAAGCTTCATCTTGTTGATGCGTCAACCTTTGCTCAGAATGCGTTAACAAATAGGTTTGGTCAACACCTAACACATATTGCAGCAACATATGCGCATCTATTCTATCAATTTTCTGACCAGACCATACCAGCGCCTGTGCAAGTGTTGTTTGCATGGCTCACAATAACACCACAACAGTCATTCAATCATTCTCCATTGAGGCCAATTGCTCTGCTTGGTGTTCAGACATTAGCGCGGAACAGATTTCATCAATATCGCCATCCATAATCTGATCCATCTTATAGAGCGTTAAATTGATGCGATGATCGGTCACACGTCCTTGTGGAAAATTATACGTACGAATGCGCTCTGATCGCTCACCCGTGCCCACCAGAGACTTCCTTGTTGCCGCTTGTTCGGCTTGATGCGCACGCATTTGTTTATCATGAATACGTGCGGCCAACACACTCATCGCCTGCGCCTTATTTTTATGTTGCGAACGCCCATCTTGGCATTCCACCACAATACCCGTTGGCAGATGTGTGACACGTACGGCTGAATCCGTCTTATTAATATGCTGACCACCAGCGCCCGATGCACGAAAAGTATCAATACGTAGCTCAGCAGGATTAAGCTGCACTTCGCTGATTTCATCAGCCTCTGGAATCACCGCCACAGTACAAGTCGAAGTATGCACACGGCCTTGTGTTTCAGTGATTGGTACACGTTGAACCCGATGCCCGCCTGACTCAAACTTTAATTTAGAATAAGCGCCCTGACCAATAATCTTGGCAATAATTTCTTTATAGCCACCGACATCAGAAGGGCTTTGTGAAATAACCTCAACCTGCCAACGTTTCCGCTCAGCAAATCGTGAATACATACGAAACAAATTTCCCGCAAATAAAGCTGACTCATCGCCCCCCGTTCCAGCTCGTATTTCGAGGAAAATATTGCGTTCGTCGTTGGGATCTTTAGGCAACAATTGTCGTTGTAATTCTGCTTCAATTTGCGCCAGCTTTTCTTTACCTTCTTGCACCTCAGCTTCAGCAAATTCACGCATTTCCGGATCTGCAGACATTTCGCGGGCAGTCTGAATATCCTGTTCGCTCTGCTGATAAGCCTGATAAAGCCCAACAATCGGCACTATCTCAGCATGCTCTCTTGTCAGCTTGCGAAAATTGTCCATGTTGGCCGTAATCGCCTCACTGCTTAACATTTGATTTAATTCTTCCAGACGCACACTCAAGCGCGTTAGTCTGGTGGCAATACTTGCTTTCATTGTGGGCGATGTAACTGATAAAGCTGATTAATCAAGTCGACTAATTCTTCTCGATCTTCTGCTGCCGCCTGATTCAATGTACTGGAGGGAATATGCAAAAATTTATTAGTTAGGCCATTACTTAATGATTCCAACACCTTTTGCGGGTCTTCTCCTTTAGCGAGTAATTTACTCGCCCGTGCCAACTCATGTCGCCGATAGCGTTCCCCTTGGTCACGCAACGCTCGTATAGTTGGCACCAATTCACGTGTTGCCAACCATCGCATAAAATCAACAACATTGGAGTCAATGATTGTCTCCGCCTGAACCACAGCACTTTGCCTAGCGTCTAGTCCTTCTTTTACGATTTCAGATAAATCATCTACATAGTAAAGAAACACATCATCCAATTCAGCCACTTCTGTTTCAACATCACGTGGCACGGCTAAGTCAACAATAAAAATTGGGCGATGCTTACGTGTCTTAATGGCACGTTCAACCATGCCCTTACCAAGAATTGGCAACGGGCTGGCTGTACATGTCACCACAATATCATGCAACGCCAATTGCTCTGGAAGATCGCTCAAGGTAATAGCCTTTGCACCATCAAAACGACTGGCTAATGCTTCTGCACGTTCTGTTGTGCGGTTAGCTACGGTAATTTGTTTAGGGCTTCTTGTTGCAAAATGATTGGCACATAGCTCAATCATTTCACCAGCACCAATAAACAAAACACGCTGTTCATTAATATCGCCAAAAATGCGTTCCGCTAGACGTGCCGCAGCAGCAGCCATAGACACCGAACTGGCACCAATCTCAGTCGAAGTCCGCACTTCTTTGGCAACAAAAAAAGTCCGCTGAAATAATTTATGTAACAGTAGGCCTAATGTTCCCGCATGCTCCGCAGACTTTACCGCACTTTTCAATTGGCCCAGTATTTGTGGCTCGCCCAGCACCATAGAATCCAATCCGCTGGCAACACGGAAGGCATGTTTTACTGCTTGCTCTCGTTGCAACTGATAAATATAGGGATCTAACTCACGTGTTTGTATGTGATGAAAGTCCGCTAACCAATGCATCGCTTTTTCTGGCTTATCAGTACTACAATAAATTTCCGTACGGTTACAGGTTGAAACAATGGCAGCTTCTTTAATGGGATTACGCCCAACCAGATCATGCAATGCATGTTCCATTGTGTTTTCTGGAAATGTAACCTGTTCACGTACATCCAGCGGAGCAGTATTATGATTAATACCGAAGGCAAATAACTGCATGAAAAATCAATGTAAGCAATTGGTAAAAAATGGAAAACTAGCCATTATAATATTATGGGCGCTCAAATACCATCAATGATGATCATTTAAGTCACTTAACACATGGGATTTGTCATTCACGAACCACAGATAAACATACTAACTATCTGTAACAAAAGGGAATTTTCTCTACTCACTGAACACTCAATCCTCATAAATACAAAGCAATCATTATTCTTGTTTTATTTCAACATTTACACCGGCATTTACAACATCGAACAATGCTAACAAATCGTCATTTCTCATTCGAATACAACCTCTTGAACCAGGTTCACCCATTTCCACACTATCCGGGCTGCCATGAATATAAACATATCGACGCATGGTATCGACTGTACCTAAACGATTAAAACCTCGTTCGCATCCAGAAAGCCACAAAATACGTGTCAGAATCCAATCTCTCTTGGGATACCGTATACCCAACTCCGGCGTGTAAATTTCTCCTGTTGGCCGCCGCCTAATAAAAATAGTATTAATTGCCTGCCCAGCACCAATTTTGGCACGAATAATATGTTTTCCCAATGGCGTACAGAAACTACTATTTTCCTGACCAACCCCATTCTTAGCTGAAGATATTGAATATTGCTTAATAATATTACCGCTATCGTCTACCAAATCAAGTTGTTGTTGCGCAATACTGATATTAATTTTCATCTTATTTCTACTCTATTAACTTTTCCGTCGTTCAGCAAAGAATTGTTTTAACATCGCACTTGTTTCCTGCGCCATCACGCCTCTCGTTACCGACATATGATGATTCAGCCGCGTTTCAGCAGGCAAATTAATAATACTTCCGCAAGCACCTGTTTTAGGGTCTGCTGCTGCAAAAACCAGGCGTTGTACACGCGCATGAAAGAGTGCGCCAATACACATCACACAAGGTTCTAGCGTTACATAAAGCGTACAATCCAACAAACGATAATTGTCCAATTCATGGCTCGCATTACGCATAGCCATCACTTCAGCATGAGCAGTCGGGTCTTTCATTGTAATAGAGCGATTATAACCACGCCCAACAATCCGTCTATCCCTTACCACCACAGCACCTACCGGCACTTCACCTTCTAGCTGTGCTTGTTTTGCCAGCCCAAATGCAATCTGCATAAAATGCAAATCATCGACCTCTAAATCTTCTTCATTTTTACTCAACATAGCACGGCATCTACCCTTGAAACAAACTTAGTCCAGTGTTTTATGCTACATTCTGGCTACAAAATAAATGATTTTATGAGCACCCTAGAAATGAACTCTCAAGCACAATCCCAACTCTACACTATCCGCGATATTTTACGTTTCTCAGTTAGTCAGTTTAATCAGGCAAATCTTCATTTTGGTCATGGCTCAGCATCAGCTTATGATGAAGCTGCTTATCTTATTCTTAAAACCCTACATTTACCACTGGATCAACTTGATCCATTTCTAGATGCACGTTTAACCGATAATGAACGTAAACGGGTCTTGGATTTAATTGCCCGCCGCGTCTCTGACAGAATTCCTGCCGCTTACCTTACCCATGAAGCTTGGTTAGGCGATTATAATTTTTATATCGATGAGCGGGTGATTGTACCGCGTTCATTTATTGCCGAACTCCTACAAACACAGCTATCTCCCTGGGTTTCTGATACAAAAAGTATTACTTCGGCACTAGATCTTTGCACCGGTTCAGGTTGCTTGGCAATTCTACTCGCTCACTGCTTTGAGTATGCGCATATTGATGCCATTGATCTCTCAAGTGAGGCATTAGAAGTTGCTCATAGAAATGTCCGAGATTATGGCCTAGAAGACAAAGTTCATCTTATCCAATCTGATTTATTTTCTGGATTATCAGGGCAACGCTACGACCTCATCATTAGCAACCCACCTTATGTCAATGCTGAATCTATGTCTTTATTGCCAGATGAATACCGCCATGAACCAGAACTAGCCTTGGCCAGTGGTAAAGACGGGCTGGACGTAACAAATGCAATTCTACAACAAGCCGCACACTATTTAACCGATGAAGGCATGTTAATTGTAGAAATTGGACATAATCGGGATATCCTTGAACAAACTTACCCACAAACACCTTTTACCTGGCTTGAAACCAGTGCTGGCGATGAATTTGTTTTTTTGTTAAACCGCGACCAGCTTCCAGGCTAACACCCGACAATATAATCTTTAGGCAATAAAATTTAATAAGCGTCTAATCTCTTTTACGTCTAACTCTAGCCATTGCCCACGTTTAATACGCGATGGCAAATTAATAGGACCAAAACGTACCCGCATGAGCCGACTGACCGTTAAACCAACAGCCTCAAACATGCGTCGGACCTCACGATTCTTACCCTCTTTCAAGATCACACGGTACCAATGATTGGCACCTTCTCCACCTTGATCTGCCAAGTAACTAAATGCTGCCTGACCATCAGCCAACTCAACACCTGTTGTCAATTGTGTCATCTGTTCCGACGTTAACTCACCCAATACCCGCACGGCATACTCTCGCTCTATTTCAAAGCGTGGATGCATCAAGCGATTAGCCAGTGTGCCATCGGTCGTGAAAATCAACAAACCGCTGGTATTAAAATCAAGCCGCCCAATCGCCGTCCACTTGGAAGACTGGAGATGTGGCAGTTTATCAAATACTGACGGGCGGCCCTGTGGGTCCTGTCGACTCACAATTTCGCCTTCTGGCTTATGATAGAGCATCACACGTGGCAAGCGCTCCTCCAGATCAAAACGAATAATACGCTTGCCAACTCGCACCGTATCCTCCGGCCCTACCCGATCACCAACAGTTGCCACCTTGCCATTCACACTAACACGACCCGCAGCAATCCACGCTTCCATTTCACGCCGGGACCCTAATCCTTTTTGCGCCAACAGTTTTTGTAATTTATGCGTGGCTGATGCCATGACCGGCAACGCCTTCTTGGTTGAAGCTGGAACCAGCATTTCTTTCTTTGGCGGCCTAATGGGTCGGTTAACTCTCATTGATGTTTTGACCCAAAAGCCATATGAATAACTAAAATAATCAATATTAGAAAGGCAACTTCATTCCTGGCGGCAAACCCAACCCACCAGTCAATTCAGCCATCTTCTCTTGAGAAGTTGTTTCTACACGTCTTACAGCATCATTAACAGCCGCTGCTATCAGATCTTCCAACATTTCCTTGTCGTCACCAATTAGACTATCGTCAATACTGATATTTTTGACATCATGACGGCAGGTCATCACGACTTTAACCATACCTGCACCAGACTGGCCCTCCACCTCAATAGTCGCCAGCTTTTCTTGCATTTGTTTCATGCTTTCCTGCACTTGCTGTGCCTGCTTCATCATATTACCTAAATTACCTCTCATTACTGCCTCCACTATTTTTGAATAGGTTTAATTGAAGAAATTTTCAATTTTGCATCAAACGTATCTACCAAGTCCTGCACAATCGGGTCTTTTTCTATGGCAGCAATAGCATCAGCTTGTTTAGCTTCTTCTTCACGCTGCTGCAACGCCACAGGCGTCAAACCTGTCTGGCTACCCACAGAAAAAAGCAGCATCACAGGTTTTCCAAAAAAGATATCTAATGCCGCTTGAATTTTTTCTTGATATTTTTTTTCTAATAAATGCTTATGTACTTCTGGCACATATAATTCAATTCTATCAGCAGAAATCACCTTTGCTTCACTATGTTGCGCCAGCATTTTAGCCATTCCCGTCAACTTTAATTGATTAACCAAAGCCTGCCAATCGTGACAAATTGTATCAACAGGCACCGTATCCGCTAACGGTTGCACTTGTTCACCTGATTTGCTTGGCTTACTCGGCGTTTTTTGTTGCTTGGCGGTGTGCTGCACTTGCGGTTTGCACTGATTTTTTGCCACAAGTGGCAATGTCGCCTGCGGCATTGATGACCAATCATCAGGCATAAACGCCAGCATACGCATTAATGTCATAGTAAAACCCGCATACTCATCAGGCGCTAAACTCAAATCATTGCGACCATGCAATACCATTTGATAAAACAATTGGATATCCTCCGGCGCAAAATGCTTTGCTAATGCAAACAATCGATCATATTCAGGGGCATCTTCGTCGACGGCCTCTGGTACTGTTTGCGCGATAGTAACGCGATGCAATAGCACCGCCAAGTCCTGCAATACCGTATCAAAAGACAAGCAATCCGCTGCTATTTCATCAGCCAACGATAACATCTTGGCACCATCTTTTAACACCAAAGCATCCATAAAATCATATAGATAACGCTGATCAATAACACCTAG